>DATFLA010000186.1:0-2224 GCA_035268305.1 Bacteroidales bacterium
GTTATTGGTTATGGTGCCCTTGAATTGTATCTTGCACTGACACAACCAGGCAGCGATATTGCCCATACTGCTCATCTTGGAGGTATGCTGTTCGGCTATATCCTCCTGCGATACTGGAGAAAGACAACTAATACCTTGTACTGATGGGATTATGGGATGACATTAAAAAGACATTCAGGTCGGGGAGCAGCCTGACAAAGCTTATATATATAAATGTTGCAGTATTTCTTCTAATAACTGTTGCTTCCATTATCGGATTTCTTGTTAATAACCCGGGCTTATCCGATCATTTGATGTATTATCTCTCCGTGCCGAGCTCATTCAGCGAACTCCTGCTAAGGCCCTGGTCTATAATAACTTATATGTTTACCCATAAAGGAATATGGCATATCCTCTTTAACATGCTGTGGCTTTACTGGTTCGGTATCATATTCCTGGAATACCTCGATAACAGGAAGCTGGTAGCTGTATACCTTATGGGTGGAATCAGCGGGGCACTTGTGTATATATTATCATTCAATATATTCCCTGCATTTTCTTCTGTAGTTTCGGACTCCATAGCCGTAGGGGCATCAGCATCAGTTATGGCAATAGTGATTGCCATTGCAGCTTATGTCCCCAACTATACTGTCCGTCTTTTCCTTTTCGGACCTGTAAAGATAAAATATCTTGCCCTTGTGATCTTTATTCTTACCTCCGCCATGGATTTCTCAACTAATTCAGGAGGCAAGCTGGCTCACATCGGAGGAGCTTTATTCGGTTACCTGTATACCCTCAATTTAAAGCAGGGAAGAGACATAGGAAAAGGTTTCAATAAGATTATAGACCTCCTTGTAACAACATTCAAACCAAGGAAAAACCTTAAAGTAACTCATAAGAGACCTGTTGATGACTATGAATATAATAAACTCCGGGCTGAACACCAGGAAAGAATAAACCAGATACTTGAAAAAATATCAAAAGGCGGTTATGACAGCCTTACAAAAGAAGAAAAGGAGATACTTTTCAGGGAAAGTCAGAAAAAAAATTGATCTCCGATTATGATTCATTGGCCTTATCTTTATCATTACTGATCAAAATTCCTCTTTATGTCAAATATTATCTACCTAAATAGAGGTATTTTAGTATCCTGTAAACAATATGTCGAGATTTATTAACCAATAACTGTTTCCCCGCTTAAGATTATTATTATACAAGCCGATTGAAAAAAATTCTATATAAGGTTCTGCTGGCAATCAATCTGTTTTTTGCCCTTACATTGCTGATTTCATACATGGCAGTGAATATCAGTCCCGAGACCTTTGCGGCACCTGCATTTTTCGGTCTTGCTTATCCCTATCTCCTCCTGGTAAACATAATCCTTGTAATAATATGGATAGCCCTCCTGCGTTTTGAAGCACTTATCTCTGTGATAGTGATAGCCCTGGGTTTCAATCATTTCTCCAACTACATTCAGCTTTCCAAACCCCGGGGAGATAAAAAAGATACATTTAAGGTGCTTAGTTACAATGTCAGGCTCTTCAATTATTTTGAAAATAAGAAAGGGAAAAACTCAGAAAAGCAGGTCTTTGATTTTCTTAAATCGAGCAATGCAGATATAATATGCCTGCAGGAGTTTTACATCAGCGGCGACCCCGATGAAGCAACGAACAGGATGAAAATTGCGCTCGGGGGACAGTATTATTCTCATATCAAACTACTTAAAAGCGGGAACAACAGGTATTACGGGATTGCAACCTTCAGCAGGTTCCCCATGGTAAGGAAAGGCGATATTGTACATCCGGGGTCATCAAGCCTGACAATTTATACTGATGTTATTATTAAGCGAGATACTTTCAGAATTTACAATAATCACCTGCAGTCATTCAGGCTGAAGAGAATGGAGAAATCTTTCATAGAAGAGATAACCGCACCCGCTGATAACCAGGCTCTTGGCGAAGTAAGGAGTCTGTCAGTCAGTCTGAAAAATGGTTTTGTAAGAAGAGCCATCCAGGCCCGGGTACTAAAAGAAAACATCGATCGTTCACCATACCCTGTAATTGTCCTGGGCGACTTCAATGATACACCTGTCTCCTACACATACAGAAAGATAAGAAAGGGACTTCATGATTCATTTGTTACTTCCGGGTATGGTGCCGGATTCACATATAAAGGCAATTACCCGCCGAACAGGATAGACTATATCCTGTATGACGATGACCTTTCCTGCAGTTACTTCGAAATA
>DATFLA010000187.1:0-2696 GCA_035268305.1 Bacteroidales bacterium
AAAACTAATTAAAAAGGCACTAAAAGCCTTTGACAGCGTTGTCTTTGAGACAAGGGAAATTATTCGCCCCGGACGTAAAGAACCAAGAAAGCATCATCAAAAGCGACTGTATCATATGAATTATAAAAGATTATAGCTTAACCCACATTGCAGGGCAATATTTGTAACAGCCTGATATTAAGAAGTGTCTGTTTTTAAAAATTCGGTAGGGGGGACTACGGATTTTTTTCTTATAAAGGGGACATATTTATAATCAAGCAAGTCATAAATCTTCTTGACTTGCATAGATGGTTCCGTGCATTGACGTACCGATATCACTTCGTCTTTGATGTTAGTCACACTGGTGGTGATACACTTTTGGGTGTTCATGGTACGAACCGTTTCACGCCAGTCAGCATGTATTCCTTTCTGCTTTAACTGGTACCTGATGGTTGCTACCAGCCAATAAGCCAAGATTCCTAAATGCAGGTGGGCCAAGGAAGCCTTATCTGTCTTATGATAAACCGGGCGCAAGTCCAGGTCTGTTTTCAGGACCCGATAGGTATATTCGATTTCCCTGATTGCATTATAAATGTTCCACAAGGTTTGCTCATCGTTTTCATCCAGGGAGGTGCGTAAAAAGTAAATCCCTGCTACTTTGTCCGGGTCTTCCCCGGTTTTATGGATGCAACGGACACTATTGGCAATTCCCTTGTCATTGCCTGTCACAGTGATATCGTAATACTTATGTACCGAGGGGTATTTCTGTTTTAACCTTCCAATTCGCTCATGGACTTTATCCAGTTTTTTTGTTCCCCCTTTTCTGGATATCCCTTCCCGGATGCTTTCCATGCCTTCCTCGAAGCGTTGAGCCAGTAATCCGTTCATGCTGTTTTCCTTCAGTGCTTTGGCCTGGCTTTTAACCCATAAATAATGGTCGTTATCCACTCCTGTTTTCACTTTCAACAGTTCGATGGGTTGCCCTCTTTTATCTTTCACCTGCACAGGTGTGCTACCCGGATCTGCCTGGTACTCTTTTAAGTTGGACCGGGATACGCACAGGTATTGGTACCCTTTGTCTTTGAGCATGGCCACATTTTTATCCGTGGCAATACCGGCGTCCATTACCACAATGGGTTTGCGCGGGGTACTGGAAGTTTGCCTGCATAGGGCATCGACCATACTCCCCAGGGTCTTGCAGTCGGCCATATTGCCCTGGAAAATGTTGGAGTACTTCAAAAAACCTTCCCGGTTGATCACTGTGGCTAACACTACCAGTCGGGCATCATTACGCTTTTCTTTGCTGCGTCCAAATTTGGCCAGTTTACTGGCTTTCATCCGGCCTTCAAAATATGTATTTGTCAAATCATACAGAATGATTTTATCTTCCAGGTCGAACAGCTCGTTGGTACGTTTGGACAGGTATTGCTCCAAAGGTTGCTTCACCCCATAGAGTTGATGGGAGATGCCATACAGTAAATCCTTGGTGACTTTTTCCTTGCCATACCCGGTGATTTCACTGATGGCCGAGTTCTCTTTGATCCAGGACACCGTTTTTAATTCCGAGGCCGGGTAAACTGCCCGGCTGATGATATGGGTGGCGGCCAAAGAGATCTTTTCTTTCCCCCAGCCCTGCTGCTGTAAGAACTGCCCGATCTCCAACTGGTCAAAGGCCTGCTTGCATAACCATTCTGCCCCGATTTCCCTGGCATCCTTATTTTTTAACGTGCCCATATTCACCGTTTCCCATTCTTCTTTTCCTACCTTTAGATCATACCGTCTTTTTTCTTTGATCTGATCATAAAAGTACCTGGCCAGTCGCTCTACTGACTCCGGTAATGTCCCTATCGCTAACCGGGTGCCTCCATGTATGAGCAATTCTTCGATTCGGCAGGCCAGCATTTTCTTTTGTTCAGCCGTTTCCAGTTCTTCCAACCGGCCAAACCCAATGATGATCCGGTGATGGATACTCCCGTGTAAACGATAACTCTCGCATAACTTGTACACGGTATACCGCTCACCGGTGGTTTTATTATATTTTAGATACGGCTTGATAAACATGATCTAAAATTACCCAACAACTTGTTTATAAGCAATAAGACAGGGGGGACTACATTGAAATCCAGTCGAAGCAACAATTCGTAAGTAGCTGATGATCTGATAATAACATTTACGGCATTTCTGCATTGTTCATAAATACCCGGGTTATGAACAGATTTTTCTTATTTTTAGGGGGTTAAAGCTGCAATGTGGGTTAATATAATGGCAGAAGTTTTCATTTCATAGTGAATCAGATGTAGTTAGTTAGTTAGATTAAGAAAGAGCACCGTTAATTCTCAGTGCTCTTTCTTATTTAATATTGGCATTTCTTTTCGTCCTTAATTTTCACAGTGTAATACCTACTTCGGTTGTGAAAACTGTACGTTAACAAACCAGCATACCTGTCCTTAGCTTCCTTTAAAAGAAAAGGTAATTGATAAAAAAAGATACTTTTGTTTAAGAATGATATTTCTTTATATATTCAGAAGGTCTTTCGTCCATTTCATTATAAAAGCATTTACTAAAATATTTTGGATCAGAGAATCCAACTTTATATGCCACTTCGCCCACGGTAAATTTATCTTGCTTGAATAGTTGAGCCGCTTTTTTTATCCGCATTGAACGAATAAATTCAACCAGGGACATACCTGTAACTGTTTTGAATTTTTTCAACAACA
>DATFLA010000188.1:0-2004 GCA_035268305.1 Bacteroidales bacterium
GTCTTGTCCATTCCGCGACAGAACGGCCTTTAATAAAAGGGCTTGATATTGAATCTGTTCTGACTTTTATTGAAAACAAACTCGCTGAACGGGAATCATGGTATGAACAAGCCGATATTACAATTGACGGTTTCGATACAGACGTGGGCTCCCTGCATAAGCTTATCAAATCGCGGCTCAACATTAGTTAAATATTCTGTTCTGCTTTTTCTTGCTATAGTTAATTACCTCCTTTCAATGTTAATAACTACAGAAATTAAGTAGTTTTTTAATGCCTATTTTAGTATTCTGTAAGCGTAACATGGCAGATTATGAGTGACCGGTCATCTGTTCTCCCCGGAAACAAAGGGGAAAAGTATGTATTATCAGGGCTTCTTTCCCAGGCCGTTTTGCTGGGTATTTACCTGGGGGCCTTTGATATTATAGCACATTCTGTCTTTCTTTCGGTATTTGATGTAAGGATGCTGGCAAAGGGTTACGTGGTCTCAGGTATTGCAGGAATGCTTTTCAGTACCGGCTTTAACTGGCTGCACGACAGGCTGAGTTACCGGCAACTCTCAATAATCAACCTGGCCTTTGTTACAATACTTACCTTTATTGCCTGGCTTGGCCTTTACCTTTCAGGTGAAAACTGGATAATATTCATGTTTTTTGTCTTGCTTGGTCCGCTTAATATTCTCGTTATGATGGGTTTCCGGAATACAACAGGTATACTGGCCGATAATTACCATAACAATGAACAGATAAACATAACAGACAGGGGACTGATAGCAGGTATCATATTTGTCTGTTTCCTGATCCCGGTACTTATCGGGGTACGGATACAGGCATATACAATACTTCTGACAGGAGCGCTGGCTGTACTGGCTGCCACAATCATCCAGGTTGTTGACAGGCAGGTGCCGGATAACCCGGAGGATAAAGAGCCAGAAAATGATAACCCCGATCAGGAACGTAAATCGGTATTCAAATTGTTTCTGACTGACAAGTCTGTCAGACTAACAGGGATTTTTGTTGCTGTTTCAGTACTCGCATTGTTATTCGTTCAGTACTCTTTCATGGCTGTCACCAGGGAACAGTATCCGTCCGTTGAAAAAATGGCAAGATTCCTGGGTGTTTTTACAGGTAGCATGATGATACTTATTCTGCTGGGCAAAACATTTGTTTTTTCATTTTTGCTGAGAACTTTCGGTCTCAGGATATGTCTTGTCCTTTCGCCTGTTCTTCTTTTTATACTGACAGGAGCTGCGGTGATTGCCGGCATGCTGCTAGGGTATGCCCATGAATCAGCCACTGGGTTTATGATATTCTTCGTGCTGCTTGCACTAAGCAGGTTGTTCTCAAAATCTCTCAAAGACAGTGTTGACGCACCATCATTAAGTGTGATTTCACTTACTGTTGACGGAAAGATAAGAAACAAGGTACAGAGAGGTATGAGCGGCATCTTTAATGAAGTAGCGGTATTTTCTTCTGGGCTTATTCTTACCGGAATTGGCATGCTTAGTTTTACAAGATTTATTCACTTTTCTTTCATTCTCCTCCTGATTGTTCTTGCATGGATATTTATTGCAATAAGACTTTATAACGGGTACAGGGAATCAATAAGGACCACCCTTGATACTATTGCACAGGAAGCCGGCAGGGCAGGGGCTATGGTTGACGAAAGGCCTTTTTTCAGAAACAGGGTTGCTTCATCTGTTGCATTCCGTGAAGATTATTACAGTCTTGTGTCGGGGGACCTTTCTGTTATTACAGGCAACAGGGGGAAATTCTATTTTGAGAATTTATTCTTAAGCGCAGCGGATAACAACGATATAAATCTTTTACCTGCCCTTAAAAAAATAGCCGGAATGGCCGGCCTGGATAAAAGTACAAGACAGCGGGCATCGGATATAATGGACAGCATTAAAAAAGGAGGACCAGCATCTGGTTTTGCCGACTCAAGGCTTGACCATGCAAGAAAATTACTTGCCGGAACCAGGATGCCCCAACCATCGGAAATTA
>DATFLA010000189.1:0-6243 GCA_035268305.1 Bacteroidales bacterium
TGTTGTATGACGCTGATCGGTCCCCATTACCTGCCCCCTCGCCGAACCTCTTGTCTTCAGTCCTTTTTCATTAAGGTAGTTGACCACTACCTGGAAAACGGAGTTTTTGCTTGAACCAAAAGAGGTATGGCCGAAAGAGTCTTTTACATCGCCGATTGTACCGGCTTCAAAGCCCTCACTTATTACCACTATACACCTGCCATCTTTTTTAAGTTGTTCATTGACATTATCAGCCAGGAGCCCGAGGGGTACTTTCGATTCTGCCATATAGATCTGGAGAGGCATTTTTCTCCCGGGATCTGCCAGCCTTGATGCTGCCGGGATATAACCTATTTTTCTTCCCATAGCCTGTATTACAAGTACAGGGTCAGCAGGGGAGGAGCCCATATTTTCCTCATTGGCATTCTGAATTATATGCGACCAGTATCTTGCTACGCTTCCGTAGCCCGGTGTGTGGTCAATAAGCCGGAATTCATTGTCTCCAACATCATTGTCTATTGTCTTTGGTACACCCACTGCAATGAGATCCAGTCCTCTTTTTCCGGCAATTTCACTTACCTTGAGTGCCGTATGCTGGGAGTCGTTACCGCCAATATAGAAGAAATAACCTGCATCGTGAGCTTCAAATACCTTCATTATCCTGTCGAAATCTTCTGACTGACTGTCCTTAAGCTTATACCTGCAGGTACCAATGCTTCCGGCAGCAGGAGTGTTCCTGAGAAGGGCTATCTCTTCTTCTTTCTGAACAGACAGGTCGAGCAATTCCTCTTTGAGAATACCTTCTATGCCGTGCCAGCCTCCATAGATACGGCCGAACCTTTCGGGAAACATACGACATGTTTCTATTATGCCCCGTAATGAACTGTTGATAACCGGCGATGGTCCGCCTGATTGAGCTACTATAACATTTTTTGCCATATTATCTGCTGATGAGCTTTATTATGATTCTTTTATTCAATAGTTCATTTCTTTATAATATGAATACAGTGTCTTACGTTCTTGAAACCCGCCTCTGGCCCCGGAGGGGAATTTATACCTATTACCTCGCCTCCGTTGGTGCCGATTTGCAATCGGTGACTTGCCATTAGCACGGATTACAAATCCGCGCTAACAACCTATCGTACCTGCCACCTTATGCCTGACACCTTCTTCATACTCCCGAATATGCACTGAACCCCCCGTCAACCGGAATTACTACTCCTGTAACGAATGCAGACAAATCGGAGACCAGATACAGGAGAGTACCTGTAAGTTCTCCCGGAGTGCCATAACGTTCCATTGGTGTGCTGTTGAGTATTTTCATTGCCCTGGGAGTAGATTTACCTGTCTTTTCATCTGTAAGCAGAAACCTGTTCTGGTTCGTAAGGAGAAAACCGGGAGCAATTGCATTTACCCTGACACCTGTCATCGCAAAATGAACAGCCAGCCACCTGGTAAAGTTATTTATTGCTGCTTTGGCCGCAGAATATGCAGGTATCCTTGTAAGTGGCCTGAAGGAATTCATAGATGATATATTTACTATAACTCCTTTCCCGTTTTTTACCATCTGTTCTCCAAAAACAAGAGAAGGTAAAAGAGTACCTTTGAAATTAAGATCAAAGACCCTGTCAAATCCTTCTGTAGATAATCCGAAAAAGGTATCTCCCGGGTCATCTTCAGCTGTCATCTTTTCTACAATTGTTGTAGCCCGCGATGAATTACCTCCTGCTCCATTGATCAGAATATCTGTATGTCCGAATTTTTCGATGATTGTTTTGTGGACATCCTCTAGTGATTTTCTGTCAAGTACATCTGCGCATATGGCTAATGAATCTGTCTGAAAATTTTTCGTAATCCCTGATGCAACCTGTTTTGCTCTTTCATCATTATGATCGAGAATAACAGTTTTTGCTCCTTGTCCGGCAAGTGCAGCAGCCAGCGTTGAGCATATTATTCCTGCACCACCTGTTATTACAGCTACTTTATCATTAAGGTTAAGACTATCCATATATTTAAGCTTTGTCAGTTATAGAGTCCCAAATAATCCCTGGCATTCCCGTAGGATATATCTTCGACCATTTTCCCAAGGATCTCTTCATCATCCGGTATATGTCTTTTTTCGACTTCTTCTCCCAGCCAGTTGCAGAGTATCCTCCTGAAATATTCATGGCGTGGATAAGAAAGAAAACTCCTTGAGTCGGTTACCATTCCTACAAACCATCTCAGCGATCCCAGGGATGACAGGTCCCTCAGTTGTTTTTCAATGCCGTTCCGCTGATCGAGAAACCACCACGCTGATCCATACTGAACCTTACCTTTGATTGTTCCGTCGTTGAAGTTTCCTGCCATTGTTATTAACATCTCGTTATCAGCCGGATTTAGGTTGTAAAGGATTGTTCTGGCAAGTCTTTTCTCCCTTTCGAGCGCATTTAGAAAGTGTGATATCTTCACTGGATCAAGGCTCCTTCCAATAGAGTCCCATCCGGTATCTGGTCCCATGATATTAAACATCCTCTCATTGTTATTGCGCAGGGCACCGGCATGGAACTGTTGTGTCCATCCTCTCTTATGATTCATCCTGCACAGTTCAAGCATTATGGCAGTTATGTATTTCTCCTTTTCCTCTGCAGAAATATTATTACCTCTGATAAGCTTGAGAAAAATAGTGTCTGTATCGTGGAGTGTGAAATCGGCATAATAGAACCTGTCTATCCCATGATCTGATATCCTGCACCCGTTCTCATGGAAGTAACTGTGCCTGTAGTCGAGAGCTTCAACAAGTTTTCCGAAACCCGTTATCTCGCTGCCTGTTGACTCTTCAAGACGTTTTATATACTTCCTGAATGTTTCCGGGTTATCAGTTTTGATTATATTGTCGGGCCTGAATGTAGGAAGTATCCTTACCTCGAAGGTTCCTTTGAGTTTCCTGTGATGTTCAAGGCTGTCTGCAGGATCATCAGTGGTACAGACAATCTCGGCATTCATCTTTTTAAGCAGGGCCCTCGTACTGAATCCGGCTGTGGCGAGTTTTTCCGAAGAGAACCTGTAAATCCTTTCTGCTGTGGCAGGCGATAACAATTTTGTTATATCGAAATACCTTGTCAGCTCAAGATGCGTCCAGTGATACAGGGGATTCCCAATAACTGCCGGTACCGTTTCGGCCCACTTCATAAACTTCTCAGCATCATCGGCATCTCCTGTAATGTAATGTTCATCTATTCCGTTGGCCCTCATGGCCCGCCATTTATAATGATCTCCTTCAAGCCAGGCCTGTGTGAGGTTATTGAATCTCCTGTCCTCTGCTATCATGGCCGGTGAAAGATGGCAGTGAAAATCAATAACAGGCTGATTTGCCGCATATTTATGGTAAAGTCTTTCTGCAGTCCTGTTCTGTAAAAGGAAATTATCACTTATAAACTGCTTCATGGTTAGCGTGGGATTGAGAATGTGACTTTTTTTTAATAATATTGTATCGTTAACGATCACGAAAATATGAATTTCATGTCTAATTTCAAAGAAGTAGCTGAACGTTAACACTTATAAAACCAGTCAGCGATTAAAGTTTATATAATTTTAACATCTGTCACTAATTAAAGGAAATTCTGTCTTAAAAGAAATGAAAATAGTTATGAAAGCAATAAATGCGATTAGCCTGTTGCTGGTGATTTTACTCTGTGGATCAGCAAGATCAATAGCCCGGACATCTGCTACTTTTAATAGTGATCTTAACAGGGATGATGTAACAACTGTATTGAAAGCTGTAGCAGACTGGCAGATAAATCAGCCTCTGGAACATGAGCCTGCCGACTGGACAAATGCAGCTCTGTATGCAGGCATGGCTGAATGGGCCTCAGTTGCCGGAACAGATAAATATTATGACTGGCTTAAGAAAATTGCCGATGAGTGTCACTGGGATTATTTCAGGCATGACAATCCGCTAAGGAGATATCATGCTGATGATTACTGCATTGGCCAGGTATATATAGAGCTCTACCGAAAATATGGAAAAGCCTGTATGCTTAAACCTATGAAAACTTACTTAAACACGATACTTAAGGATCCTCCGGTAGGCGACCTGAAATTTGTTAATACTGACAAGCATTGGTCAACGGAAAGATGGTCGTGGTGCGATGCCCTCTTTATGGGACCAACAGTCTGGGCAAAGATGGCTGCAGTAACAGGAAAACAGAAGTACCTGGATTTCATGTACTCAGAATATAAAGCAACAACAGACTATCTTTACGACAGTAAAGAACATCTTTATTTCCGCGATTCCAATTATTTTAATAAGAAAGAGGCGAACGGGCAGAAGGTGTTTTGGGGAAGGGGTAATGGCTGGGTTTTTGCCGGACTTCCGATAATAATCAGAGAGCTGCCTGAATCTTATAATCATAAGGAATATTTTGTTAACATTTTCAGGGAAATGGCTGCGCGTCTGAAAGAGCTTCAGATGCCTGATGGTTCATGGCACGCAAGCCTTCTTGATCCTGCAGGTTATCCGAATCCTGAAATGAGTGCTACGGCCTTTTTCGTTTTTGGTATGGCCTGGGGAGTTGCAAACGGGTATCTCGACAGGGATTCATACATGCCTGTGATCAAAGCCGGCTGGAAAGCAATGGTCGCCTCTGTCTGGCCCGATGGGAAAGTCGGTTTTATTCAGCCGATTGGTGCTGACCCGAAAAGTGTAACCCGCAGTATGACTGAAGTATATGGCGTCGGCGGGTTCCTTATGGCAGGAACGGAACTAATCAGATTAATTGATAAAAAATAAGGTGACATTTAAAATGTTTGATAGTTGAAAATAAAATAGTCTTCAATTTATAAGTTACTAGTTATGAAAATGGAAATAAGATATGCCGTACATCCGCAGGATTTCAGAAAATATGATACCGAGATGCTGCGAAGGGAATTCCTTGTGCAAAATATTTTTATCCCGGATGATATTTCTCTTGTTTATTCCATGTACGACCGTTTTATAGCCGGTGGAGCCATGCCTGTAAATGGAGCACTGGAGCTGGGAACGGCAGATGAGCTTAAATCGGAATATTTCCTGGAAAGAAGGGAAATGGGAATCATTAATACTGGTGGGAAAGCAGTAATAGAAGCTGACGGTATAAACTATGAACTAGAATTCAAGGAAGCTCTGTATATCGGCATGGGCACAAAAAATATTATTTTCAGATCTGTGTCATCAGTAAAACCGGCAAAGCTGTATATCAATTCTGCACCCGCACATCGCGGATATGCTTCGGGAAAAGTTACTCGTGACGAGGCGGATGTGAATGTTCTCGGAAGTCCCGGAGCATCAAATCACCGAACCGTTAATAAACTGATTGTCAACAGTGTTATCAGGACATGCCAGCTGCAGATGGGTATGACGGAACTTAAGGAGGGCAGTGTATGGAATACAATGCCAGTTCATACACATAACAGGAGGATGGAGACATATTATTACTTTGAGGTTCCGGAGAAACAGGCTGTTTGTCATTTCATGGGTGAGCCGGATGAAACACGTCATATCTGGATGAAGAACGACGAGGCTGTTCTCTCACCCTCTTGGAGCATCCACAGTGCTGCAGGAACATCGAACTATACTTTTATCTGGGGCATGGCAGGTGAGAACCTCGATTATGGTGATATGGATGTCCGACAACCCGATTCCCTGAAATAAAAATGAAGAGTATGAACGATCTGTTTAGTCTTATAGGAAGGGTGGCATTGGTCACCGGCGGAACACAGGGCATAGGCCTTGCAATAGCCCTGGCGTTGGCAAAGGCAGGAGCAAAAGTATGTGTAAACGGACGCAGTGAAAAAAAACTGGCTGCCTGCAGGGAGTATTTTCTTAAAGAGGGACTTTATACAAATACATTCAGATTCGATGTTACAGATGAGAGGGATGTGGATCGTGGCATATCATCTGTTGAAAAGACTGTTGGACCTGTTGATATCCTTGTAAATAATGCCGGAATAATTAAAAGGGTTCCTTTGAAGGATATGGAACTTGATGATTTCAAACAGGTTGTCGAAACAGATCTTATTGCTCCCTTTATTGTTTCTAAAAGGGTGTCTGCCGGAATGATTGAGAAGAGAAAGGGGAAAATTATTAATATCTGCTCAATGATGAGTGAATATGGCCGTAACAGTGTGGCTGCATACGCTTCTGCAAAAGGGGGACTAAAACTGCTGACAAAAAACATGACATGCGAATGGGCAAAGTATAATATACAGGTTAACGGGATTGGCCCCGGCTATATTGCAACTGAT
>DATFLA010000190.1:0-2188 GCA_035268305.1 Bacteroidales bacterium
CACTCTCATCAATAAGCAGCGAGCTTGGAAGGAAGGAGATGCAATACAAAGCCACTGTAAGTTACAAGACAAACGAGGTCAGATCGTACAGTCAATCCCAGGACAGCGTGATACGCCAGTTATTCGGTGAGATAAAAAAACTTGACACCATATATTCTGGATCGATGCATGATCTGAAAGAACTGGGTCCTGATGAACGCGTGATTAACACAATATTTGCTACATATGAGCAGAAGATCCGACTTCTGGAGCTGATAATACTTGAAACAAATAAATCTGAAAGCCATGAAAAATTTGAAAACAACAAAAAAACTGAAAAAGCTACTGTTTAGTACATCCCTGCTTATAATGATTTACGGGGGATTTATATGCCAGGCAGTTACACCTGGTATGTCGGTTCAGAAAACCTATAACTGGAATTATAAAGTTAATCCTGATGCCATGATTGAAGCCAGTAATTATGACTGTGACATCGTAATTCATACCTGGGATAAGGCTGAAGCGGAATATCGCCTTATAGTTGATGCGGATGCCCGGTCAGAAGATGATGCTTCATATCTCAATGACTATCTCAGCAATTTGGTTTTCAGTCATTCCACAACAGGCGTCTCATTCGATAACAGGTTCTGGAGTAACCGGAATAGTATACTTGGCAGGACAACTATTAAGCTTAAGAATGGAAAGACAATAACTCTCAGTTCCTTCGATATGAAGGGTGAATTATGGATACCTAAAGGATGTTCACTTGTTTTCAGTTCAAAATATTCCGAGATAAAAATGGACAATTTTTCAGGTCCGGCAAGAATTGACCTTTATAATGATAATTTCTACGGGAACAATATGGATGGCAAGACAGAAATAACGGATAAGTACAGCACAATAGAATTCAAAGACATAAATGATCTGAAGGCTAACCTTTACAACAGCCGGCTGAATGGAGGTAACAGTGGTGACCTTGATATTGAATCGAAATATTCAAGAATTACTTTCAGGACAACCGGAAACATCAAAATAAACGGCTATAATGATAAGTATAATTTCAGTAGGACAGGGGATATAACAATTGCCGCCAAATACACTGATCTGAAGGCTGATGCTGCAGGTAATGCTGATATTAATTACTACGAAGGGACAGTGGCGATCGGAACAGTAAAAGACCTGGATATCAATTCAAAGTATGCCGATTATGATTTTGATGTCGCAGGTAAATGTACCATAAGCTCCTCATATAATGACAGGCTGTCTGTTTCAAGGCTGAATTCACTTGCTGTAAACGAGTCCAGGTACTGTAGCTATAAAATAGACAATCTTACCTCTTTCCTTACAGAAAGTGAAGGATATAATGATAAGTTCAGCATTGGAGCTGTGGGTAGTGACTTCAGTAAATTCCGCGTGAACGGCAAATATCTTGAGATAAGCCTCGGCATACCAAAGAATATGGATTACAGGTTTAAAGCAAATATTACATATGCCGACCTTGATATTAATGAATCATCTTTTAAACCTGTTGTTAAGATAATCCAGAGTTCCAAAACTGAATATGATGCAGTGAAAGGGACTGAAAAAGAAGGAATGCCTCTTATCGAAGCCGAAGGCTACCAGGTGTCGCTTAAGATAAGGGAGTATTAAGGCAGTATGAAGTGGGCGGTGCATGGTATTACAGCACTGTGGATACCGTCACGATAGTTCACCGTAACAATCGTGACGGTAATCAGTGATCGGTAATGAGTAATTGTTGCATTTTACTGGTTGTGGAATAAATCCGTAACAGGCATCAGGGTTAACAGCGCGACCCCACGACCGCCAGACAGTTTTTTATCAAGTATCCCTTATTTTTCAAAACATATACAATCCTGTAATGTTATATTACTGATAAAGTTTAGGACATTGATGAATTAATAAATTTTGAATTATGATAATAAAATTGTTACTTATATCGGTTGTCCTGGTAGCATTAATGGTAC
The DNA here is from genome assembly GCA_035268305.1 of Bacteroidales bacterium. GTDB lineage: Bacteria > Bacteroidota > Bacteroidia > Bacteroidales > VadinHA17 > LD21. Next base: position 1,965 of record DATFLA010000190.1, read on the forward strand.
TGGCATTCGGAATAAAACTTCTTTTTAATCCGGATTCCGAATTTCCGGCTCATTCATGTGCTTTAGAAAACGGACAGCTTAACAGCGACGGGACATGTTCGGCATGTAATGTTACAAAACTTGTTGACTGCCGTGAGCACATAAATAAATAGCCGTTTGTACCATTAAAAAGGTATAGAAAACTGTTTATCATGAAGGTATACATTAAGAACATGGTATGCAAC
>DATFLA010000191.1:0-3864 GCA_035268305.1 Bacteroidales bacterium
GACAGAAACATTCTTTCCCAACAGCGATCTTAACACAATCAGCCTGTTTACATACGGTGGTGATGTAAAACCCGGTAAATGCATCGTACGCGATCTTGAATCTTCGTGGCATTAAAAATTCAGATCGTCCTGTAGATTAAAAAATATTTATCTCAGGAATTCTTAATAAACATTAACACAACATCTCCCTTTCAGCTATATCGTTTATAAATCAGCAACTTAAGTTCATCTTTTATCTTTATCAGCAAGGTGACATTCTGACAATTTGCCTGAATGGTATCTTTTTTGCGGCCTTAAATGATGGAAATTTTGGACAGTTAAAAAGTAAAATTATTTAACATGAAACGTATGGCATTAATTGCCATTGCAGCATTTCTGGTTTTGAGCAGCTGCAATGGTCAGACAGTAAAAAAAGAGATCAATGATCAGGCAAAAGCTGATAAGCCCAAGACAGACGTCCAGGTTAAAAAAGTATATGACGATCATGGAAACCTGATTAAATATGATTCGACATATACATATGTTTACACAAACCCCGAAACAAAAGGAAGCGTACGTGACAGTGTTATGGCCGAATTCAGCAAACACTTCGGTAAGAATGGTTTTACAGGTAATGAATCATTCTTTAATAATATGTTTTCAAACGATTCACTTATTATGAACAACGACGCTTTTGCAAAGGAATTCTTTAATAAGGACTTTATGCCCAATGATTTCGGACTAAGCTCACAAAACATGGAAAAATTCTTCCAGCAGATGGATTCTGTAAGGAATGAATTCTTCGGACATGTTCTTAAGCCGGAAATAAACCAGAAGCAATAAACTTCTGTCGTTTTACCGGCCGGCTAATATGTAAAAATTACCCGGACAATAATAAATTTACAGCCCCGCTTTATTGATCTCTTACGGGGCTTTTTTAATGCTTTTATATTTTCTTTTCAAAATCTTCAATAAAAAGATTATTCCCTGCATTGATTGGAAACAGGAAAATTAATACCTTTCATTTGTAAAACATATAATTATATCCCCAACAAAATCCCAACTTAATCTTAAAATCTATGAAAACCCAGAATTTCAAATTCTTCCTGACTATGCTTCTTCTTGTAATAATCACAGTCGCTGTAAAAGCACAGGTAACAGGAAACTACACAGGTATATGGAATTTCAAGGCTCCTTCTGCCCCTGAGGGCTATGTAAACGGTATAATTGAGTTGAAAAAGGATACTGCAATTATTTCTTTTAATGATGTCCCCTATTCTTTTGTCTCCGAATGGGTTAAGGTACGAAAAGACTCTCTCTTTTTTGAAACATATATAAACAGTGGTTCGGTACTTTTCTCGCTGAAACTGGAAGCAGACAGTATTAAAGGTAATGCCGTCTGGAGTGATGGAGAATCCGATATTTCACTCACAAAAGAAGCTAAGAAAGACTGATCGCGGTATTCAGGATATTTCCCCGAACAAAAACGTGAAGATCCCCGGCAGATACCGATCCTGTGGCAAATGATCTGTATGCTGTTGCAATTAATTTTAAAATGATACCTTTGGGTCTTCATACTTAAAAAGGATATAACCTGAATAAAAATGAACAAGCTGAAATCATTTATTCCAGTATTATTGTCATTGCTGTTAATATCATCCATCTCCTGTAAAAGGGAGATCCGTGATCAGGATGGCAACCTGTATACCACAGTTAAGATCGGGAAGCAGGTATGGATGAGAGAAAATCTCAATGTCAGTCATTTCAGTAACGGTGACCCTATTGCCGAGGCTAAATCGGACAAGGAATGGTTTATGCTTGGTTTACAGGGCAGACCGGCCTGGTGTGCCCAGGGGAATAATCCTGAAAATGAACGGACATACGGTAAACTATATAACTGGTATGCAGTTAATGATCCACGCGGACTAGCTCCCGATGGTTATCATGTGCCCTCAGATGATGAATGGACACAAATGATCAATTACCTCGGAGGCAATGTTCTTGCCGCTCTTAAGATGAGAACCAATACAGGCGCCGGTACTGTCCAGCCTGTAAAGGAAGCCGGCTTTAACGGACTGGCCGGAGGTTATCGGACAACAGGCGGGAAATTTGAAGGAGCGGGCAGCTATGCATACTGGTGGTCGGCTACTGAAGTTAACAAGGATGCTGCGTGGATCAGATTACTTAATTACGTCTACTGTAATGTCTATTTCAGCGCATACAGCAAGACCAACGGCTTTTCGGTAAGGTGTTTAAAAAACTGATTCAGATATCTTAATAAGAGCATAAATTTTAGGAAATATTTAACACTATCATTCTATAACTTTTTTACTGTTTCTTTAATTTTGCCTACCGTAGATTAAATCAATAAAAATTTGGAGGATTGCCTGATGTCAGCACATTCAAAACTGTTAAGACTTTATTTATCCTTTTTGATCGGAATAATCGGTATTGCAAGTAATGCTGCGTCGATAACCGATAGTGTGGCCCTGTATACTCCTTTTACACAGGTATCCGTATCACCCGGAGAATCGATCAATTACACAGTTGATGTAATTAATAATACTTCGGATATCAAAACTGAAGACCTTTCTATGACAGGAGTAACACGGGGCTGGGTATGTACAATGAAATCGGAAGGACTTACAATAGGTCAGATATCAGTACTGCCACATGATAAAAAAAGCTTCACTCTGACAATAGATGTGCCACTCAAGGTAAACAAGGGAACATATAATTTCCGCTTAAAAGCAGGTAGTTCAGCATCTCTTTCATTATCAGTCATAATCTCCGAACAGGGAACCTTTAAAACAGAACTGACAACCCAGCAATCCAATATGCAGGGCCATTCAAATTCCACATTTACTTATACTGCCACATTAAGTAACATGACAGCAGACAGGCAGAATTATGCACTTATGGCAAATGCACCCAGAGGCTGGACTGTTACTTTCAAAAACAAATACCAGCCGGTTACCTCTGTAAGCATAGACCCGAATAACTCGGAAAACATTGTCATGGAGATCAAACCACCCGCTGAAGTTGAGACAGGCACTTACAAGATACCGATTCGGGCTGTTACGAGTACTACCTCCGCAGAGCTTGACCTGGAGGCAGTTATGCTGGGAACATATGATGTAGTTATCAGTACTCCGGTGGGCCTTCTCAGCACCAAGATAACTGCAGGTGAAGCAAAAAAAGTCGATTTTGTTGTAAATAATACCGGAACATCCGTACTCTCTGACATAAGGCTGTTACCGGCGGCTCCTCCCAACTGGGAGGTTACTTTCGAACCCAGAACAGTTGTAAGCCTGTTACCGGGAAAAACGACCCAGGTTACTGCAACTATAAAAGCCAGTAAAAAAGCAATACCCGGCGATTACGTAATCAATGTTGAAGCCAGGACTCCCGAGGTATCATCAAAAGTAAACCTGCGGGCCACAGTTGAAACGCCTATGTTATGGGGATGGATCGGGGTGCTGATAATTATCCTGTCGCTGACCGTTGTATATTATCTGTTCCGTAAGTACGGAAGGAGGTAGCCAGTGGCCGGGAACATCATAGAACTGGTTAACCTGACAAAGAAATACGGATCGTTCACAGCAGTAGACCACCTGAGCCTGTCGATCCGCAAGGGGGAGATTTTTGGTCTCCTGGGTCCTAATGGAGCAGGCAAATCAACTACTATCCTGATGATGCTCGGGCTAACAGACCCCACTTCCGGGTCTGCAAGGATTTGTGACCTTGATCCGACTCTCAATCCCATAGCCGTAAAAAGAAAAGTAGGATACCTGCCTGAAGATGTTGGTTTCTATCCCAACAGGAATGGATTGGAAAACCTTATGTTCACCGCTATGCTTAATAACCTGTCGCCTGCAGAGGCTT
>DATFLA010000192.1:0-7643 GCA_035268305.1 Bacteroidales bacterium
TGTGCCCATCGCTACCATCAGGGCCAGAATGATGGGTATGGTTACAGGCAGCATGAACTGCTGTGTCTCTGTTTCATTATCCACTGCCGAACCTATTGCCGCGAATACTGAAGCATACAAAAGGTAACCGGTGGCAAAATAGAATATGAAAGAGATTATTATCAGTCCCCAGGGTTGATTCATTGCACTGTCGAACATCTGTGAAAACTCAGCCAGTTTTGGAGACACTTCTGATGTCTGCACTGCAGTACCTATTGAATCTACAGCTGCCGGTGCCATGAAATTCTGAGGTGCTGACTGGGCTATCTCGGTAATGTTGGTCTTTTGCATTACAGTTGTTTTAAGGACTGTAACGATACCAAATGTAAGCATCACCCATATGAAAAACTGTGTGAGGCCAACAAGGGCTATTCCTATAATTTTCCCCATCATGAGCTGAACCGGCTTGACGGAGGAAATTATTACCTCAACCACCCTGCTTGTCTTTTCTTCAATGACGCCCCTCATAACCTGTGCTCCAAAGATGAATACAAGCATATACATCAGGAAACCAAGGATATATGCCAGGGCCATTGAAATCCCTGTGCTTGTCTTCTTGACCTCTCCGTTTGAATCAATTTTTATTGTCTGAATAGCGACATTAGTACGTATATTCTTCATGATCTCGTTAAGATCACTGATATTGTACGCTTTCAGTTTCTGACGCTCGATCTCGTTTTTCAGTGAATTTCCGATATAATCGAGCAGCCCTATGGGGGGCTGTTGTCTGGAAATAAGCTGAACGGCATTTGGTGTGTTTATAATTTCCGGGGAGATATAAAGAATGCCGTAGTAACCTGCTTTATCGAAAGTCTTCTTCAGGTCATCGAGCTTTACATTATCGAGGTAAACGAATTCCACATCTTTTGTGTTCTTTATGACTCCTTTGAAGAGATCAGAATTATCTTCCAGTACAGCTATTTTCTTAAACTCACCTGACTGGTTCATCATCAGAACTGTGGGGAGAATAATTATTGCCGCCATAAGAAGGGGAGCCAGGATTGTCATTATAATGAATGACTTTTTTCTTACCCTTGTAACATATTCTCTTTTAATAATGACTGATATCTTATTCATGGTAGGTGATTTTCGTGTTAATAAAATTAGTTTCCGGCTTCAACAATCCTTATAAAGATCTCATTCATGGAGGGAAGGGCAGGGTTAAAAGAAATAATTTTGCCTGATTTCATCACAGTCTTCAGGATTTCATTATTTGATACATCACTTTCAGTTTTAAGGCGTATAATACTCTTATTATCATCTTTTTCCTGATTTATAACCTTATACTGGCCATTCCCCGAAATAGTAACATCACCTTCAAATACAAGATCATATTCATTGGCGGCCCATCTGTTTCTGATCTCATCGACGCTACCTTCAAGGATGGCTTTCGATTTGTTAATCAGTGTAATATTATCGCATAATTCCTCTACCGATTCCATGTTGTGAGTTGAGAAAATGATTGTGGCCCCCCTGTCGCGCAGGAAGAGTATCTCGTTTTTAATAATATTGGCGTTTACGGGATCAAACCCGGTAAAGGGCTCATCGAAGATTATCAGTTTGGGTTCATGAAGCACTGTAGTAACAAATTGTACCTTCTGCTGCATACCTTTAGACAGCTCCTCCACTTTCTTGCCCCACCAGTCAATAATCTCAAGTTTCTTAAACCAGTACCTCAGTCTTTTCATTGCTTCCGATTTGGAAAGACCTTTTAGCCGGGCAAGGTATAAAGCCTGTTCGCCGACTTTCATCTTTTTATACAAACCTCTTTCTTCCGGAAGGTAACCTATAGTCTGAACATCTTCAGGCTTCAGTTTCCTCCCATTTAGGAAAAGTTCCCCGGTATCCGGACCTGTTATCTGGTTTATGATCCTGATAAGAGTAGTCTTCCCGGCACCGTTTGGACCCAGCAGACCATATATGCATTGTTCAGGTACTGAGATGCTTACATTGTCCAGGGCCAGTTGATTACCATATTGTTTTGTGACATTCTTTGCTTCAAAAAGTGCCATAAGCAGATTAGTTAGATTTATTTAAAAGAAATGTAAATATAATAAATATGAGTATATCTCATCAAGGACAGTTATCAGCACTTTTTAGAATACACGGCAATTTATTTGCAGACGGGATATGCAGGGGATAATGCTGAAAGTAAATGCAAAGAAAAATCAGGTCTTGTGCCGGGATACTATTTATTCAAAATAGCCTCTCATCCTCTCAAAGAAGTTCTTATCGTTTTTGTCGGGTTTTGGTGTGAAGGAGTCAGATTCCCTGAATTTTTCAATAAGCTTTGTTTCATCCTTATTTACATTTTTAGGAATCCATACATTAACATTTACAAGAAGGTCTCCTTTACCGTAACCATTTACTTCCGGAAGTCCTTTACCTCTTAATCTCAGTATCTTACCCGGCTGTGTGCCCGGTTCTATTTTAATTTTTACTTTATTATCCACTGTAGGTACCTCGACATGAGTACCCAGGACGGCATCAGGGATACTGACGAAGAGATTATAGATGAGGTCATTTCCTTCACGTATAAGATCCGGGTGATCTTCCTCATCAATAACCACAAGCAGATCTCCGTTAATACCGCCCCTCCTGGCCGCATTTCCTTTGCCGCCAACGGTCATCTGCATTCCTTTTCCAACGCCGGCCGGTATATTTATTTTAATTATATCTTCTTTCTGTACTATTCCTTCACCGTAACAGTCGGGACATTTCTTTGTTATAGTTTTTCCCTCACCGCCGCACGACGGGCACACAGATGATGTCTGCATTTGTCCCAGAAGTGTATTTGTGATCCTTGTTACATGACCTGTACCGTGGCATGTGGAGCAGGTAGACAGGCTTGATGCATCAGCTGCACCTGTACCTCCGCAGGTTTGGCATGTATCATATTTTGTGACCTTTATTTTTTTCTCCGTTCCTTTGGCAATCTCCTGAAGATTAAGTTTTACCCTTACCCGGAGGTTACTTCCTTTATTTACTCTTCTGCTCCTGCGGCTACCACCAAAAGCTCCGAATCCTCCGAAGGCATCGCCGAAGATATCCCCGAAGGAAGAAAAGATATCGTCCATTGTCATATGGGTGCCGCCAAAGCCGTTCGATGCTGCACCGCCTACACCCGCATGACCGAACCTGTCGTACCTGGCTCTTTTATCGTCGTTACTTAGCACCTCGTATGCTTCAGCAGCTTCCTTAAAGTTTTCCTCAGCTGTTTTATCACCCGGATTTTTGTCGGGATGATATTTCAGAGCCTGCTTTCTGTAAGCTTTTTTGATTTCTTCTTTCGTGGCTTGTTTTGATACTTCAAGCACCTCATAATAATCTCTTTTTCCCATCTTTTTTCTTGTTAAGCCACAGTTTAAAAATTCACTTTCAGGTAATAATAATTTTATTCACCAACAATAACCTTGGCGAATCTAAGTACTTTATCCTGAATGAAATAACCTTTCTGAACAACATCCACCACCTTACCCTTCATTTTTTCATCTTCAACCTTAAACTTTCCCACCGCTTCATGTACATCAACGTCAAAATCACAATTCCTGGCCGGAATCTCCTTGATACCGTTCTGTTTAAGAAATTCGCTGAATTTACTGTAAATAAGGTCGACTCCGGCTTTTACTGCCGATTCATCGTGTGAGTCTTCCATATGCATTAATGCTCTTTCAAAATCATCCATTATCGGGATGATCTTCTGGAGAAGATCTTCTCCTGCATACTTTGATATCTCTATTTTTTCCCTGAGAGTTCTTTTCCTGTAATTATCAAATTCTGCCGACAAACGAATATACCTGTCCTGCATCTCTGCCAGTTTTTCCTCAAGGTCTCTTTTTTCAGCGATAACTTTGTCAGCCTCATCCATTACTGTGTCTTCCATAACGGAAGAATCGTCTGTGTTTTCAAGGCTTTCGCCAGTTGCATTGCCTCCCTTGTCATTCTTTTCCTTCACTTTTGTATCCTCTTTATTATCAGCAGAATTATTGTCCTTCTTATTGTTGTTTTCCTCAGGCTCTTTAGTCTTTTTCTTCATCATTGCTTACTCAGTTACAATTTTGTTCTTTCTTAATAGCAAATTGTCTGCCAATATATGGTGCTTGACAAATTGGCAGAATACAAAAGACAAAAGGCGCATGACAAAGGGCACAGGTCAAAGCAAGAGACGAGAGACACAGGACACAATTGAAAACAATATCACCCGCCTATTGACCTGAACAAACTGCACAACCTTATACCTTATTCAGTTCTCCGGATATCAGCACCGAGAGCATTAAGCCTGAGGTCAATATCCTGATAACCCCGGTCTATTTGTTCAATATTATGAATGATACTCTCACCCTCGGCCGACAGTGCGGCAATAAGCAGGGCTACACCGGCTCTGATGTCTGGTGAGGACATTACAGTACCCTTGAGCCTGATCTGTTTGTCGAGTCCGATTACAGTAGCTCTGTGCGGATCGCACAGTATTATCTGTGCTCCCATATCTATAAGTTTATCAACAAAGAAAAGCCGGCTTTCAAACATTTTCTGATGAATAAGTACAGCGCCTTTGGCCTGGGTTGCCGTAACGAGTAACACACTCAGCAGATCAGGTGTGAGTCCGGGCCATATGGCATCGGCTATTGTCATTATTGAACCATCAATAAAAGTCTCAATCTCATAATGTTTTTGTAGAGGAATATAGATATCATCGCCGGTTCTCTCAAGCTGAATACCCAGACGCCTGAAAGAATCCGGTATAATGCCCAGGTGGTCGTAGCCGGTATTCCTGATTGTGATCTCAGATTCTGTCATTGCCGCCATACCAATAAAAGAGCCTATCTCGATCATGTCGGGAAGAATTCTGTGGGTACATCCTGTAAGCTCTTCCACTCCCTCAATATTAATAAGGTTAGATCCGATACCATCTATCCTGGCACCCATTGAGACAAGCATCCTGCACAACTGCTGAATATATGGTTCACATGCGGCATTATATACAGTGGTTTTCCCTTTTGCCATGGACGCAGCCATGATGATATTGGCCGTACCTGTGACAGATGCCTCAACGAGATGCATATATGTTCCCTTGAGATTTTTTGCAGTGACCCTGAAGAAGGGGTCTGACTGGTTAAATTCAAATTCGGCACCCAGCTTGCCGAATCCCGTGAAGTGGGTGTCGACCCTTCTTCTTCCTATCTTATCACCACCGGGCTTAGGAATAAAAGCCCTGCCGAACCTGGCCAGCAGCGGTCCCACTATCATTATTGAGCCTCTTATCCTGGAGCTGAGTGATCTGAATTCAGGAGTCAGAAGATATTCAAGGTTTATATTATCAGCCATAAAGCTGGTTTCGCCGGGCTGTTCCCTTGTGACACTAACACCCATATTGCTGAGCAGCTCAATGAGATTGTTTACATCACTGATGTCGGGGATATTATTAATTGTGACCTTACGGGATGTCAGCAAGGTGGCACATATTACCTGCAAGGCTTCATTTTTAGCGCCCTGGGGTGTTATTTCCCCATTCAGGGATTTTCCGCCACGGACAATAAAAGTACCCATTAACGCCGGCTGTAACTTTTTTTCTTGTTGTGTTGCTTGTTTTGCTGTTTACCGTGAGTTTTGCCCTGCGATTTCTTTTTCGTTGAGGGTAAAAGTTCCTTAACTTCCAGTATCTTAACACCATCGGTGATCCTGAGTCTGCCCCCTGATAATACTTTCATGTCGGCAATGATAACTTCATCTGCTACCTGGCTCCTGTTCCATGTGATGTAGGCTTTCTTCATCTGGTTAAGGATAAGTGAGGTGAGGTATTCTTTATCCGGACCTTCTTCCAGTTCACATGCAGAATCAATCAAGAGCTCTATTATACGGCCATAATGAAGGTATCTTATATCTTTCTGATTGTAGGGTATCTGCCTGGGCTTTTCAACGAACTTGGAAGGCTCCGGAGCAGGGTAGGGAGAATCTATATCAAGTTCGAAATCTGCAATAAGTGCAAGGTGATCCCATAATTTGTGTTTGAAATCGCCTACATCTCTCAGATGTGGATTAAGGTTGCCCATTATGGAAATAATTGTTTTGGCTGCCCTGTTTCTCTCATCCCTGTCTTCTATTGTCTTTATATGATCAACCATACGCTGGACATTCCTGCCGTATTCCGGCAACGCCATCCTCTTTCTCTGAGTATTGTAATCGTAAGTCATCTTGTCTTTGTATTTTATGCAAAGCTAATAATTTATACCAAATTCACCACAAATAAGTTTTTCTGTCGGACTGATAATAATCGTATGTTTTTTAATTACCTGTTATTCGATTTTTTCTTTACCACTCATTAACTTTGGTTGATATATTAACATTCAAAAAATGATGAAAACCTTTATTACTGTCCTTCTTTCTTTAGTTACCCTGTTAACAGCTTCGGCACATGACAATTACAGGAGACTTTCATACGCTGATGTCATTCATTACGAGTTTACAATATCAGTTAACGATACGAACAATATCATTATTGGTCATAGTGTTATATCTGTCAGGTTCACTGGTACAGCCGATACCATGTTTTTCGATCTCAGGAACACTGCTGCAGATGGAATGGGGATGAAAGTAAATAATATAACATCGGACAGGGGGAAAATTGACTGGTATCAGAAAGCGGGCAGGCTGGCTATTATATCTGATGACGGGTATGAAGCCGGATCGGATGTAAGGTTTACTATAGATTATTCAGGTATTCCCGCCGACGGACTGATAATATCAGATAATAAGTTTGGGAAAAGAACTTTCTTTGCCGATAACTGGCCCGACAGGGCACGTAACTGGATTCCCTGTGTTGATCATCCTTACGATAAGGCTACAGTCGATTTTATAATAAAAACTCCGGCTCATTACATGGTTGTCGGCAGCGGCAGGATGGTTGAGAACAGCTATCTCCCCGATGGAACCAGGCTTACTCACTGGAAAGAGGAAGTCCCACTGGCTACAAAGGTGATGGCTGTTGGTATAGCTTCCTTCTCCACTCAACTGGCAGGGATTGTGGATAATATACCTGTCTGGACATGGGTATTCCCTGGCAACCGTACTGAAGGTTTTTCAGATTATGCTGTCGGAGTCAAACCTCTTAGTTTCTATATATCCCTTATAGGACCCTATTCGTATGAGAAACTTGCCAATGTACAGTCAAAGACAATCTTCGGTGGACTGGAAAATGCCGGATGCATATTTTATGCCGAAAATTCGGTAACAGGCAGAAACCAGGCGGAGAGCCTGATGGCTCATGAGATAGCACACCAGTGGTTCGGGAACTCTGTTACCGAAAATGACTGGCATCAAATATGGCTAAGCGAAGGATTTGCAACATACCTGACAGCTGTGTACCTCGAAAAGACTTACGGAAAGGAAAGGCTTGACCAGACAATGAAAGCGGCAAGATACAGGGTTCTGCGATTCTACAGGAGGTCACCCCAGCCAGTAATTGACACTGCAATTATAAACCTGATGGATTTGCTGAGTCCCAACTCATACCAGAAGGGAGCCTGGGTGCTTCATATGTTACGACGCAGGCTTGGTGATGAAACTTTCTGGAAAGGTATCAGGCTATATTACAGCAGGTTCAGAAA
>DATFLA010000193.1:0-4891 GCA_035268305.1 Bacteroidales bacterium
TCTCTTAATAATTATGCCTGTAAATGCCCATATTACAGCCAATCCAATAAAAGGATTCCTCAAACGATAAACTGACAGCACAGTTATCACAGCACCTGCTGCTATCATAATTATTGCCCAGACTTCCCCGGGTAACCCAAACCCGTCCCAGTTGCGGTTAACTAGAAGGGCAGTGACATTTGCAATTGTTGCAATGCATATCCAGCCAAGATAAACTCCGAAAGCAGCTTTTATCATTCCGACCGGCAGACCTTTGATGATCATGTTAATATAAATAAGGGAGATCAGTATACCGGTCATTACAAGGAGAGACAATGAGATCTTCTGGTAATGCCAGCAGACTATCCATAAAGCATTAAGAACACAGGTGATGGCAAAGAGCCAGCTTATAGAAGATATTACAAGCTGGTTGGCACCTGTAAACTGTACAACACAATAAACAAGTAGTAAAAGGTAGATTACTCCCCATATTGAAAAGGTTATTCCTGCGGGTACAAAGAGGTTGGGGAGTTCATCGGATAATTCGCCTGTGGTCTTGTTATTCAATGGTAAGGCATTGGCAAGATAGTTCATCACTATCATACCCGCAAAAAGCAAGATGTTAAGGTATTTTACCATAGCATTTATTAATTATAATATATATGATACGTCCCTCAGTCCCTCTTGCGGGCCAGCCAAAACAGGGCATTCAGTATCAATCTGTCCTGGATTTCATTATTAAAAGTAAAAGACAATTCCTTATTTGTATTGTGTTCATAGTCGATGTCATTATGTCCCATGTTGATATACACCATCCTGTATTTCCTGTTTGTCCAAACCACAGGATAATAGCCACTGTGCCATATTTCATGGAGTTTCGGTCCTGTTCCCAGCGGAAAACTTGTTGAGTCAATGGCAAGAAGGATATCGATATCCGGATTTTTTCTCAGGTCATTTTTCCAGCTGTACCATTCATTTGGAGAAGCTTTGAATGTTACCGGCAGGTTTTTTGTTACAGGGTGGTCACTGTCTTCCACACGAAGAACAGCGGAAGTTGGTCTCCAGGTGTTTCCTTTATATTCTCCTGACCCCAAAAATTGTTCATGGTACCAGTCCCAGTTTTGAGGGAAGGCTGAAGGAGTGAGTGCAAAGCCTGCAAAATGAAAACCCATCCATGCGCCTCCCTTGTCCATATAGTTTCTGAAAGCTTTTCTTTGCGGCAACGAATCCGGCCTGCTGTCAAGGAAGATAACTACCTGGTATTTATTAAGGAATGATTTATTTAGTTTATTCCAGTCCGTTGTTGAGTCGTAAACGAAATCATATTTTTTTGCCATGGCAGCAAACCACCTGTTGGCTTCATGGTCGAAGCTTAAATGTCCCTTATCATCCTCCCCGCCGCTATAGAATGCAATAACACTGAACGCTGGAGAGGAGTTGGTATCATGCTGAATAGCTTTAAAGGTAACTGAAAAGCTGATTAACAGAGACAGGAAAATTGCTTTTTTCATAGACAGATATTAATACGACCAGTAAGAAGGTCCGCTTTCAACATAATAAACAGGAATATCACTGATGAAACCTTTCAGCCACCTTGCACAGAACTCCATTCCTGCCTGTTCGGAATTTATATGTCCCAGGAATACAACAGCTTTATTCCTTCCCTGGTCGACGGCATCACGCATGTATTCATAAGTCTCCCATTGGGGCGATTCACCTGCAAGAAGAACGTCGGTGTTTGTGTCTTCAAGTATTTTTATGTGGAGCTGACTTCCCGGTGCTCCCGGTGCAAACCTCACATTTCTGACTTTCATATCAGGTTTTCCAACAACGTAGAAAGCGTTTTCAGGGAAGATTGCTTTAAGATATTTCAGCAGGTCGTGAAGAGTGGTTTCCGGTATGGCATACCGGCTCAGATCGCTGTTAACCATATATTTGTTCCATTTTAGTTTCTCAGCCATGCCGGTCATGATCCCGTCGGGTTTCATGCTGTGGATATAATCATGAAATCGCCATATCACAAGCTTGTGATCCCTTATATACTTCTGCTTTTCCTGGAACACAGGATCGTTTTGCAGTTGCGTGGTATTATCAAGATGATTATAGTAGAGAGGTTCATGAACCACAATCATGTTACATTTTTTTTCAACTGCCTGTTGCAGAACATCCATAGTGGCAAACATGCAACTTACAATTCCTGTTACCTGGGTATCCGGACTGCCCTCCTTAATCACATCTACTGTGTTTGGAATTATTTTGCTGCCGGTTTTCTTGATTATAAGAGCAATTATTTCACCTGCCGTCCTTCCTTCAGGGGAAGCTTTAACAGGGTTTCCTTCAGAAAGTAAAGGTAAAACTGTAATAAAAAGCAATAGTATTAAAACCGAAGACTTTTTCATTGTAATTTGTTTTAGGGTATATACTTGGTACCGTAAAAATAACACAAAATAATTTAAGATATCAGGCTAATAACATGGTTAATTACTTTCTTCTGGCAGCAACCGGAATACAATGAATTACTTTTTTAAACCACGGTGTAACACGGAGTAAAACACAGAGTAGTTACAATGAATTACAATGAATTACAATGAATGATTGTCTCACACTTACACTCTTTCTAACCCACCCCAGCCTTCGCTTCCTCTTCGGCAAGCCTCCGGAGGACACAGAAAGTTTTAGCTTTAGAGAATCGTAGCCGCCCTATGGTCGATGAAGACGGCTGGCAAAGCCTGGAGGAGAATCCCCCTGAATCGGCCTTCCCTACCCACGAACGTTCTCACACTGCACCTTATCCCTTATACCGCATTTATTTCCATTGTAAAATTTACATGATACTGTAATAATCTGGTTCATACTTTTTATATTTACATCAGCACTTCCTCAATAATGATATTATGGTATATGACTATATCGTGGTTGGTTCCGGTTTTGGCGGCAGTGTAGCCGGATTGCGCCTTGTGGAAAAGGGGTACAAAGTACTAATGATAGAGCAGGGCAGACGTTATAATCCCCGTGATTTTCCCCGGACGAACTGGAACCTTCGTAAATATTTATGGTTGCCGGCGCTTGGTTTTTATGGGTTTCAGAAACTGTCCTTTTATTCTACGGCCAGTATTCTGAGCGGCACCGGCGTAGGAGGAGGCAGCCTTGTTTATGCAAACACCCTGTTTGTCCCACCAGATGAATTTTTCAGGAATGAATCGTGGAAAATGTTTGGCGAATGGAAGACGACGCTGGCTCCATTTTACAACAGGGCTTCCTTTATGCTGGGCAGGAAGAAGTATTCAAAGCTTAATATAGAGGACCGGATACTGAAGGAGGTATCACAGGAAATGAATGCCGGCGATACTTTTGATACAGTCCATGTTGCCGTCAATACTGATGGACATGACGGAGAATATGATCCATACTTTGAAGGGATGGGGCCCCTGCGGAAGAATTGCACCGAGTGTGGCGGGTGTATGACAGGCTGCAGGGAAAATGCCAAGAATACTCTTGACAGGAATTATCTCTGGTTTGCTGAGAAAATGGGACTTGAAATAATTACGGAAACAAAAGCTGAAAAGATCTCATTTGAGAATGATTTATACAAGGTAGAGACACGGAAAATTACTTCATTTTCAGGTTCAAAGTCAGGAATATTTACAGCCAGGGGTATTGTGGTGGCTGCCGGTGCACTTGGTACACTGGAACTGTTGTTAAAGCAGAAATATCATTATAAAACACTGACCGGACTGTCCGGTCATCTCGGGTATGAGCTGAGAACTAATGCTGAAACACTGAGTGCTGTTTCCGGTGCAGGAATGAAGCTTAATAATGGTCTGGCCATTACATCTGTTTTTAGTCCCGATGCACACACCCATGTTGAGATTGTCAAATATCCTGATAAGTCTAATGCCATGAAGTGGTTTTTCGGACTGGCTGCGGGCGGAGCATCCGGTCCTGCCGGAAGGACTCTCAAGTTAATGGCCTCTGTTCTGTCTCATCCCTGGATGTTCCTCAGGACCATCTTTAATTTCAGGTGGTCTGAAAAGATGGTTATTTTCCTTGTGATGCAGACAATAGACAATTCCATGAAGATGAGATGGAAAGGGAACATTTTCGGTGGCAGGATGAAGATTGATAACAGGGGAAATAAAAAGGTACCTGCTTATATTCCAATCGGGCAGGAAGTTATGAACAGGTATGCCAAAAAAGTTAAAGGTGTACCTCAGAATATACTTCTTGAGATTTTCTTTAACCGCCCGACAACCGCTCATATTCTTGGTGGTTGCCCTATGTCAGAAACAATCGAAGATGGCGTGGTGGACAGCAAGCTTAAGGTACACGGATACCCACGATTTTATATAACAGACGGCTCAGCCATTCAGGGTAATATAGGTGTTAACCCGAGCCTTACAATTACTGCCATGGCAGAGTATTGTATGAGCAATATCCCGGCTAATGAAGGAAATGAAACATGTGATATTTCAAAGAATCTAATTCGACTTGAAGAGCTATGGACAAAGAAGAGATCCGATTAATTATCAGGGGACAGAGAAAGTTCCTGGCCACCGGCAAGACAGCTGCAATTAAATACAGGATCACTATGCTCAAAAAGCTGCGTTCTCTTATTATCGAATATGAACAGGAAATAATCAGGGCTCTCTGGGAGGATTTTCATAAACCTGAATTTGAGGTTATTGCAACGGAATCGAGGTTTGTGCTTAAGGAGCTTAATTATACTATCAGTAAACTCAGGAAATGGACGCGGCCAAGGAGGGTAAGGACTCCCATAATACATTTCCTTTCGCATAGTTATGTAAAGCCTCAGCCATACGGGCAGGTGCTTCTTATGTCACCCTGGAATTTTCCTTTTCAGCTTGCTTTCCTGCCGCTTGTCGGTGCATTGGGGGCAGGAAATTGCGTTATC
>DATFLA010000194.1:0-6606 GCA_035268305.1 Bacteroidales bacterium
CAGGGCTGCCGGTATCCATTTGGGGACATGGAATCCCTTCAGTTCCATTGCTTCCAGTACAGCCGGGAATATGAGGCCAAGTACTACAACAAATGTCCAGAAGCTTACAGTATACGGACCTCCCAGGAATAACTTTGCAGCTTCAATAGAGGTCTGTGATCCGGCCCAGAATCCCATGAACAGGTGAATGATCAGGAATAGTTCAACGAGGATAAAAACAAGGTCGATCCTGCTCAGTATCTTTCTTTCCTCGGCGTCTTTACTTATCCAGATCGTTGTTGCCAGTCCGGTTGAGAAACCGGATACAAGGAACAGTGGTCCTAGTATGGATGTGTTCCACAACGGACGGGCATTGAAAGCCGACAATAAGATACCTGTATAAATTCCAAGGATAATGGCAAAATACATCATTACCCAAGCCAGAACAACACGATATCTGATCAGCAGGGCTTCTATGCGGTTTAGAATCTCAAATTTCCAGTTCCACCCCGGGAAAAGTTCTTTCATATAGCTGGCTACCCATAGTATCGATAGCGGTGTTATCACCATTAATGTCCACGCTCCCCAGCTCATCGGCGATTCAACACGGATCGTTGTATAAAGGTTCCAGAAATAGAGTTTATGTTTCAGATCCCAGAATAGGGCAAGCAGACCGATAACAAGAACAATGGGTGCCAGTATAGGTGCCCATTTTACAGTAGCCTGCATCTTTTTCTCCTTACCGGCTATAACGAAATAACCGGCAAAGAACAGGATTCCGGCTGCCAGTCCGCCAAGGAACAGGTAAAATGGAATCTGCCAGTGCCAAACGTGAAGGTAAGGATCGACGTTGGGAATATGGCGTCCGCTCACAATTAGTTCTTCGCTTATGTTTTCCATTTTAATATTATTAGATCAGAAAATACAATTGAGGTTTAGTCCCGGCTTCAGGCGACAATACTTTCCACTGACGGTCTTTCAGTGCTTTTGATACATCGCTGTTAGGATCATCAAGGTCACCAAAATGGAGACAATAGGTAGGACAAACATCGACACATGCCGGATTTTGTCCTTTTTCAACGCGTTGTACACAGAATGTACACTTGTCAACATATCCTTCAGGGTGAACATAACGTGCATCATAAGGACAGGACTCAATACAAGCGCTGCACCCTATACATTTATCATCTGTTACAAGAACAATACCACCCTCTACTATGTGACTGGCACCGGTAGGACAACAACGTACACATGGGGCATTATCGCAATGGTTACAGCGTTCCGATCTCAGTTCAAGGTGCAGATCCGGATATTTCCCGTTAACATTCTCCACAACCCAGTCGCGGCAATAACCATGGGGAACATTATTCTCTGTCTGGCATGCCACCACACAGTCGCCACATCCGACACATTTTTTTGTGTCAATTGCCATTGAATATCTCATGCTTTAACCTCCTTTCCATTCATATTGGGGTCATCTTTTAAAAAAGTAACAAAATTCCCCCTCATTCCTGCTCCTCCCATTACCGGGTCAACAGAAACATGGGTTATCATTGCTTCATCACTGGCTCCTCGTCCGTACGCCCGTGTTAACTTCCTGTCGGAATGTCCGAATCCGTGAACCATATATACCGAATCCCACCTTATCCTTTCGGTAACCCTTACAGCAACAGGAAATTCAGAAACAACATTATCCTGGTTCTTCAGCCATACCTTCTGACCGCTCTTTAATCCCCAAATACTTGCTACCTTCGGATTCACCCATACATTGTTTTCACTCATCAGGTCCCACAGAAAATGATTATTACTTGTGCGACTAAAAGTATGCATAGGCGCTCTTCCATATATCAGCCTGTAGAAATTCCGGGGAGGTTCGGGTTGTGGTTTGTAAACAGGGATGGGATCAAATCCATGATCGGCCATGTCGCTCGAGTACAATTCAACTTTCCCCGTATTTGTATTAAAGGTATAATCTTCTCCGTCTCCCAGGTAAGGAGGTCCGCTCTTTCTCGGGAACATTTTAACCCCTGTTTTTTTCATTTCTTCCAGTGATGATCCCAGCTGCTTCAACTGCCAGTCTATTACTTCGGCATAATCGTCGTAGTTGAAATAGTCGTGAAGACCCAGGCGCTCACCTATCTGCTTTGTTATCCACCAGGCGGGTTTTGACTCGTACATGGGCTCTGCAGCCGGCATACGAAGGGCAACATTCGGAGTACGGTTCTGAGCAGCCCTCATGAAATCATATCTTTCAAGGTAGGTGGCTTCAGGCAAAACGACATCAGCATAACCGGTGATCTCCATCGGCATTGTATCCATCACTGCTATAAACTCCACAGCAGCAGCAGCCTCTTTGAAAAGCTTCTTATCGGGCAGTGAGATTGGTAAATTGGTACCGCCAACAAGCCAGGCTTTGACCTGGTGTTTATAGTTTTTAGCCGGGATGGATGCATTTAACAGCTCCGTAGTAATCCCCATTGTAGCCATGGGATATTTTCCTTCATTTAGTTCTTTCCAGGTCCATTTTGGTTCCGGATATTCAGGCTGTGGATATTGTGGCAGACTGACTGCTTCAGGGAGGTAAAGACTTCCGCGTTTCCCCCATGCACCCAGTAATGCTGTCAGTATAGCCATGGCTCTTTCCCTCTGAGTGTCGTCGCCGTACCATACCGTGTGACGTCCGGGATGGATAACAACGGCAGGAGCTGCGCCCGCCATGGCAACAGCTGTTTTACGGATTAAATCCGGTTCGATACCTGTGATGCCATACGCCCATTCCGGTGTCATATTTTTTACATGCTTCTTAAGCAGGTCAAAACCAAATGTGTATTTATCAACAAATTTCCTGTTGTACAGGTCATCATAAATCAACACATGTATCCAGGCCATGAGTAAAGCAATATCCGTGGCCGGTTTAATAGGCAGCCAGTAGGTGGAATGACCTGCTGCTGTCGATAAACGCGGATCCACAGTTATAATCGTAGCCTTGTTATTGATGGCTGCCGACATCTCCTGTATCTGCGAATTATGCATGTTCTCGCCTATGTGCGATCCTATCAGGACAAGGCATCTGGTATCGCGGATATCAGTGTTTTCGGGAGAACCGATAAAGGCCCCGAAAGTTGAAAAATATGCCGCTGAACGCGGTCCCCGGCAATTTGCATAAGCTGGCTCGGCATTTGTCTCAGAGCCATAGGCACGCATCAGGTGTTCGAGATGCGCTCCGGGATTACCATGATTAAATAAGCCAAATGCTTCAGGACCATATTTATCCTTAACCTCTTTCATCTTATTTGCCACCTTGTCGAGAGCCTCCTCCCAGGTAGCTTCCCTGAAATATTGAGAACCATCATCGCGGGTTTCTCTTATCAATGGTGTTTTTAACCTGTCTTTATCATAATACATTCCCACTCCACCTGTACCTCTCGGACATAACCGGCCATTGCTGTGCGGATCTTCCTTGTTCCCCACTATCTTCCTTATATGACCACTTTTGTCTACATAAACCCAACCGGCACATTTCCAGAAACATACTTCACAATAAGTAGGATATGGTGTCAGATCTTCATCGCTCACCGGCTTGCCATCGTCGGGACCTAACCATTTGAACACTTCCGATCCAAAGACTTTTAGCCCCACAGCAGTTAATCCGGCACCAACAGTTGAGATTTTAATAAATTCCCGTCTTGTTTTCATTAGTGACTGATTTTTTTCGGTCTGTTAAAAAAATAACAATACAAAACTAAAAAAAACTATTATATAAATGTATATATATCTAGATATCTAGAGGTGATATGTAACAGGTTATGAACCAACGTTCAATACTTAGAATATAGAACAATGTATATTAGTTATTTATATAACAGTAGTGTTACTAAAATAACACATCACAAAAAAACACAGGATATTAATTTATAATCATTATAAATAACAGTCGTGGTAAAATACTAACATAATAATATGCCGGGCTTTTCTCAACAGGATACTATTAAAGAGTAATCCCACTCTCAAACAGCAACTTACAAATTCAATACTATTTAAATACTGAAAAAAACAATATTATATCAGATATTGTGGCAGATGAGTTTATTTGAAATTTAATTTTACCCGATTAAACTTTTACTTTTACAGAGATTCCACGTTACGCTTACTTCTGTTAATATGTTGCAAGTTTATTACTTTTATCGTAAATTTTAAGCAGATGGAAAAAGCGGGTCGCCGTTCCTTTCTTCGCCTGGTAATGGCTGGAATAATTGCTTTATTTGTTCTTTTATGGAACCGGCTGATTGCTGATCACCAGGAACTTAGAAAGCAAAAGACACAGATTATACCTTTCAATAAAAACAAAGCAGTTTCTTTTGATGGCAATTATATTGTTGTAAATCATGATGAACAAACAACTGTGTTTTCAGCTCATTGTACTCATCTTGGTTGCCTCATCAACAAAAAAGAAGGGGACCGACTGATTTGTCCATGTCATGGCTCGGAATACAATCTTGACGGGAAAGTTATAAAGGGGCCTGCATGGAAAGGTCTGGTGATAATCCCTTTCAAAATAACATCAGATGGAAATCATATCGAAATTATCGGCTAACAGCAACCAGAAGAAGAACCGGACTACATACGGGACCCTGGCGCTTGCCATGTTTCTTATCGTTGTGGTTTCCGGGATTCTTCTGGCTGTCCCATTCGATGTGAAAGATCCATATCTCAGTATAACAGGATTTGTAGTCAGCAATCCATGGGCTTCCCTTATAAGGAATCTACATTTCTGGAGCGCTCAGTTCTTTTTGATACTCAGCCTGATTCACCTGTATGATCATTATCATTATAAAGAAAATACAGGACTTAAAAAGGGTATATCATGGCGTCTCAGCTTGGGAGTATTAATAATTTTCCTTGCCATGCTCACCGGTTTTCTGCTTAAAGGCGATGCCGACAGCCTGCAGGCCAGACAGATACTTGACACCCTGGCACAGCGTATCCCTCTTGTCGGTAACATGCTGGCATATACACTACTGGGTGACCCGGACAGTTACCAGCTTATTTATGTTCATCACATTGCCACCTTCACTGTCCTTATCACTGTCGTTATGCTCGAACACAGTCGCAGGTTCTGGCCCACAATGGGTGACTTTCTTATTTCCTTATCAGCTGTTTTACTGCTAAGCTTCCTCTTCAGTGCCCCTCTTCATGATAATCTCAATCCAACTGTTAAAGGACCCTGGTATTTTGTCGGCTTCCAGGAAATACTGCATTGGCTGAGCCACCCCGAATGGTCATTGTTGATCTTCCTGGTTGTCCTTATCCTCATCTATGAGGTAAACGCGGGAAGCGGGAGAGCAGTTTTTTTGTGTAAAAAGAGCCTGCTTATCTTTGCAGGAATTTACTTCCTGCTAACTGTTACAGGGCTTTTTTTCAGGGGTGAAGGCTGGAAATGGATGAACCCATGGGATACAGGATACAGGTATTCTGTCCTGCATAATTTCAAATCACCGCGTGTTAGTTTTTCCCCGGGATTCAATCTTAAGGACGCTGCCGCTTCTCCAGTTGTCATGGGCAGGAAGGAAAGCTGCCTTGTATGTCACAAAGAGCCTCATGGATTTGCTGATGCACATAAACCTGAAGCAATAGGATGTTTTTCCTGTCATGGAGGCGATCCCTTTGCCACATCAAAAAAACAATCGCACAGGAGCCTGATACTTATCCCGGGAGATCTTGCGCAGGCAGATCAGACCTGTGGTACAACACAATGCCACCCCGATATAGTGCAACGTCTTCCAACAGGATTAATGGCAACACTGAGTGGTATGATAAGTGTCGACCGTTATGTATTCAACGAACAAAATAATCCGGATGAACTTACCAATATACATGACCTTGGTAATTCGGCTGCCGATATACACCTGAAAAATCTCTGTGTGCGATGTCACCTGGGTAATCCGAAAACAACATATGGCCCAGTGAATGAAATGAGCAGAGGAGGAGGTTGCCTGGCCTGCCACCTGAACTATACGGAAGAAGCTGAATGGGACCTGAAGCGAAATCCCGATACCCTTCTTAATTTCCATCCTTCTGTTAGCCTGAAAATTACTGACGATCATTGTTTCGGCTGTCATAGTCGCTCCGGACGCATATCAACAAGCTACCAGGGCTTGCATGAAACAACTCTTGAAGCAGGTCAGATGCCAGACAGCAGTAACTACAGACTTATTGAAGAAAGCCGTGTATTTAAAAAGGAACCTGAAGATGTTCATCATAAACTGGGACTTGAATGTGTCGATTGCCATCATTCGTATGAGGTAATGGGAGACGGTAACCTGTATGCACACGAAGAGGACCAGGAAGATGTACAGTGTGCCGATTGTCATTTTAACACCAATCCTATGACAGTAACAACAAACAATCTGGATAATGAATCGGCAAAAATAGCAGCACTGCGTTTCGGGAATATTGAAAACAGGAACTTCCTGACAACACATAAATACGGACATGTACTAATCAATGCATATGTAGAAAATGATTCCGTTATTTTCCTGACCAAAAACACCGGAAGGAAAATGTTAATGAAGCCGCCTGCTCCGGTTTGTACTCGCGACAAAGCTCATGACGGGATGACCTGCTCCG
>DATFLA010000195.1:0-4995 GCA_035268305.1 Bacteroidales bacterium
AAGGACTTGAACTGACATCACAAGTCCTGATACATTTAAAAGGACACCTGAGTGGCTGCTTCTTGCCATCTTTAACCTTCTGGATAAAATTTGAGAATATTGCCCGGCCTGGCATGCCAACCGGACTTTTAATTATTTCTATATCTTTCTCCTCAGCATTTATGTAAGATAGTTTGAAGCCCTCGGATGCATCACATTCGTAGGTTGTAACAAACCTTGTTCCCATCTGCACCCCGGCGGCTCCCAGATCCATTATTTTCCTTATATCATCGCCTGTATATATGCCACCTGCTGCAAACAGCGGCACTGGTTTGTTGTACTTTTCCTCAAAGTATCTGAGTTCGTTGACTATCTCGGGAACCAGTTTTTCCAGCGTATAATTATTATCACTTATCTGCTCTTCCCTGAACCCCAGGTGGCCCCCCGCTTTTGGTCCCTCAACAATTACGGCATCAGGCAGATAATTATAATTTGTTACCCATTTTTCACATATTATCTTCGCTGCTCTTGCTGAAGAGACAATCGGGATAAGCTTTGTGACACTGTCTTTCTTTAAAAAAGAGGGGAGGTCAAGAGGAAGACCGGCTCCGGCAATTATGACATCCACTTTTTCTGCGACAGATGTCTTTATCATATCGACAAAGTTTGTCATGGCTACCATAACATTGACTCCGATTATTCCTTTTGTCTTTTCCCTGGCCTTGCGTATCTCTTCCTTCAGTCCGTGTATGCTTGCTTCAATATAGTCCCTGGAAAAACTCCTGTAAAGCAGTCCCAGTCCCGCACTTGATATTACTCCAATACCTCCTTCATTGGCTACTGCTGAGGCCAGTCCAGAAAGTGATATTCCAACTCCCATTCCCCCCTGTATAACAGGTACTGCTATTGTAAGATTTCCTATGTTTAATGCCTTCATTACCTTTATCAATTTAAATGCTTTATAACCAAAATACTGTTTGCCTGCCTTTATTCCGATACTGTCTTATCGAGGATCTTATCTTTCCGGATCAGGACTTATTCCGGAATGCTCTAATGCAAATGCTCCTTCCATTTATGAATAATCAGGTTAATTTACACTACAGGCAGAAATATACTTTTTGCCGGATTCCCTGTCAAATATTTTAAATATGTGTATCCGGGAGCGAGTGATTAATTATCCCGGCTGATGAAAAGTAAAAAATACAGACTGGATAGTGCCTGAAACGCTTCGTGGAATTCACCTGATTAACAACGGGTCAAATATAAACAAATTATCCACACTGCTGAATAAATTATGATATATTTGGATTCCAGGTATTTGATTGATATTCTGCTGGTTTTCCAGATTGTTTGAATTCCCGTGCAATATAATTGCCCTCTGTGGATAATAATCCGGGCTTTAATGGAATGTTTTTATATTATATTGAAAATAAATAGGATATACTGATATATAATCGTATCTTGCATCACATTATCAGAACTCTCTCTGAGTATAATCCAACGGTAATCGCTGTAGCACAATTCATTCTTCAGAGCTTCAAAAATAATATACTCATAAATGTTCTTATAATCTGGTTCAGGTTAAGTTATATATTGAATTATTTTTAATCATGTACGAAAAGAAAACAACTATTTTCAAATCTCCTGACCTGTCAAAAATGACAGAGATAATAATTGATCACAGAACAAAAATTTATGTAGCTCCGGGTACAGATATTGAGGAGGCGAAGAACCGCTACCTTTTCAGGAATTCTGTAAGGAGGTCGAAATAGTAGTCCTGGTAATTGTTTTTTTCACTGACCCGATCGCAGAAGGTTACAGTCGGTCGAAACAAACTGTAGGCATGTTCAGGTTAATGTGAAGTAAAGTGAATGTTACATAAAAGGATTTTTTGAATTTTAAAATGTGCCTTTAATTTTATAATACAGTATTATGGGTAATAATATTTTCATACCAATGCAGCGTAAGGAAGATACTGAGGCTGCCAGGAAGAGAAGAGAAGAATATGCTCTTTCGAGGGATCAGCTGGCTTCAGAATATAATGATGCTATTGCAAAGAGTTACAACGCCAATAAGAGTGACCGTGTAAAGTGCACAAAGTGCGGCAGGGAGTTCATCTCCACTGTCGATACCGGAGAAGAACCGGTTTGTCCTGATTGTAAGTAAACGACAGTAGGCTGAATCAGTCTGCCGCTTTTTAAGGAGGTCGGATCTCGGTGTTTCGCTCTCTGTGACGGGATCCTCTCTCACCTCATCCATCCGACTGCTTCCGGGGAATGATTCTTTTAAGGACTTGTTTTCTATATGTTATGCCTACAGGGACAGGTTTCACTTTATTATTCCGTCATTCTTTTAGATAGCTTCAATATGGCTGAGTGACACGATAAATGATTTGTGTATCCTTGCAAAACGGTCGGGCGGTAGGATGTCGATCGCTTCCTGCATTTTCATAAGCGCCACTGTCTTATTACCTGTGGTGTGGAAAGTCATGTAGTTTCCTGCTCCTTCAATGTAAAGGATATCTGAAAGGCTGACCTTTACCATGTGGGTTCTGCTTTTAATGAGAATATAACTTTCATTTTCACCCTTGGCAATAAAATGCAATTGAGTATGAGGTTTAGTAGGATTTGCGACACCGGTTCTTTTCAGGCGGAGTAATACCATGTGAAAAAAACACTGTCGATCAGCATTTCCGTAAGCGCGGATTTGCATTCTCTGATAAAGATAATACCAGTATATTATTTACTTAAATTATATTTTCTTTCGCGCTAATGATCGAACATCCTTTTAAAACCACTGAGTTATATTGGGTTTACACGGAGTTTGGTTTAGCAGGGATTTATAATCTGTGCTGTAAACAATGCCAGGATATAAGGTACCCTGATAGTATTTCGCGTGTACAAAGGATTAATTACCATGAATTACTAAGAATTACTTTTCCTTCGTCACTCCGTCTCTAAGTCAGCTCACCCCGCACCCTGCAACCTGCACCCCTCAATCCAGGTTCAAATTATATGCTCCTCTGGTGATTATCTTATTAATAGCAGGTTTTTCAAGTAATTCTACATATCCCTTATAGGTTCTGCCCGGCTCGATCCGGGTCTTTTTAAAGAAATAGCTGCTGCCTTCATTCTTTACCAGTTCAAGAACAAAATAACTGCCTTCGGATTTAATCACAGACTCTTCGGGTACAGCTACTACCGAATCACTTGAAGTAATTATCGCCGCTTCGATATAAGCGTTTCCTATGAAACGGGTGGTTTTCGGATTGTCGATAGCCGCCCAGCATAAAACAGTTTTGGAGTTATTGTCTACATCCTTTCCTATATATTTTAGAGAGGCAGTATGAGCCGTACCATCACCTCCCAGAATATTAAAGCTGATTTTCTGGTTTGTCTTAAGACTGGTTAAATCTTTCTCAAAAACATCCAGTCTTAGCTGAAGCCTGCTGATATCGAATATCTCAGCCAGAGAGGCCTGTGGATCAGCGTATTGCCCAAGTGAAGCATTAACCTGCGACAGGAATCCGTTAATTGGGGATCTGAGTGAGAAGGAGCTATAGAAATTACCATCACTTATCCTGGTGTCATCGAGCCCCAGCATATTAACTTTCATTTTCAATGCGGAGTATCTTGCATTTGCCGTCCGGAAGTCGCTCTCGGCCATTATAAGGTCTTTTTCCGATCCAATATTTTCGCCGTAAAGAGACCTTATTCTATTGTACTCCGATTTTAATCTTTTTAACTGAGCAGATGCTTCAGCAAGGTCTTGCTGCAGGCTGACAAAATCATTTCCTGTAAGTTCAAACAGTACCTGGCCGGCCTTTACCTGCTGGCCTGAAGTGCAGTTTATACCGCTTATCAGGCCTGGTACCGATGTACTTATTCTTGCTGTGCCGGAAGGATCGACAATGAGATTTCCTGTACATTTGATGAGTTCATCAAACTGCATTATTACAGGATCGCCAGTAGCTATATCGCCGGCTTTAAACTGATCATCGGTAATGCTTATAAGGTTTTCAGGCAGTTCAGTGCGTATCTCATTAGCTGATTTATTATTGCATGCCGTTGCAAATATAACAAGAGCAATGGTGTATAGTATAGATTTGTTTTTCATGATAAAGTAGCTGTTAATATGATAAATACATCTGTTCCAAAATAATAGTATTGTATTGCAGTACATTGTCAAGATAACTAAGTTTTATCTGGACGGCATTTTCGTAACTTCCTGTAAACCTGAAGAGGTCTATCTCACCACTGCGAAGGCTTTTAAGTGCTGCGTGCAGTATCTCATTGTAGAGTGTACTTCCGGTAACATTATAGTAGTCGATAGCTTCTTTTAACTGGCGTTCATCTCTTCTAAACCCTTCTATCCTGTTTTTTATAGTTGTTATTTCATAATCTGAAAGAAGCTGTTGGACATTCACTGCTATTTTTGATGACTTTATTCTTGCCTTCTGATCTCCGAAGAAAAGAGGTACTGCCAATCCCAGCTGGAAGCCATTATAATTCTCTGCATCAGCATAATTATTTGTTCCTGTAAACCATGTAGCAGAAATATCCGGTAAAATTCTGTTCTTTTCAACCTTAAGGGTTGCTGTTGTGTAGTCGTTTTCCAGATTCAGCAGCTGTACAGCAGGATATGACATAATATCCCTGTCTTCCCGGGTTATTATTTCAATATCATGTTGTACTGAAAAGTCGTCACTGTAATTCATCAGTATCCTGAGTCTGGCTTTGGAATTCTCTATTTTATAGTTTATGGCGCTCAGGTTCAGTTGAGCCTGTTGCTGACGTGCCTGTATGTTAAGCATATCGAGACGGCTGAAATCGCCTTTGTTATATCTCGATTCAGCATTCTTTTTAAGTGTGGTATAAAGACTGTCAACACTCCTGTAGAGAGCCTGTCTGGCCAACTGATTTTGCAGCTCATAGTAGACAAGAGAGACATCTTTTATCAGTTTTTGTCTTTTTGCCTCAAGTGTTACTTCTGCTTTTGACACATCAATCAGTCTAG
>DATFLA010000196.1:0-3411 GCA_035268305.1 Bacteroidales bacterium
TCCTTCTTTCACAGAGGCTATTGAGTTCCGGGGCGTTTGGTTTGCATATAATAATGAGCCTGTTCTTAAGGATATTAACCTGAAGATAATGAAAGGCCGGACCGTTGCAGTGGTTGGCAAGTCAGGTGCAGGAAAATCGACAATGGCCGATCTGCTCCCCCGTTTTATGGATTGCGATAAGGGAAGCATACTTATTGACGGAGTAGATGTCAAAGACCTTAAGATAAAGGATCTCAGGTACCTCATGGGCATCGTAAGCCAGCAAGCGATTCTCTTTAATACCTCATTCAGTGAGAATATTGCTTTCGGTGTCAATTCATACGATCCGGAAGATGTTGAGAGTGCTGCACGCATTGCAAATGCACATGATTTTATTATGGAAACCGAACATGGTTATGATACTACGGTGGGAGAGTCAGGTAACAAACTCAGCGGTGGACAACGTCAAAGAATAAGCATTGCCAGGGCAATAATGGCTAACCCTCCGATACTTATTCTCGATGAAGCAACATCAGCCCTTGATACCGAATCTGAAAGACTTGTCCAGGATGCTATCCTTAAACTGATGCAGAACAGGACATCTCTTGTGATAGCCCACCGCCTTTCTACAATACAGAATGCTGATCTCATTGTTGTTCTTGATGAAGGCAGGATTGTTGAAGCAGGCACACATAACGAACTGATGGCAATTGAAAATGGACATTACAGCAAACTGCGTAGTTTCCAGGTGTTGTAGGGTGTGGTAGGATGTAAGATGCTGGATACAGGACAAAGAACGCAGTGCGTAGGGTGTGAGTTGCAAGGTGTTAGGGGTAAGCAACAGACTACATGACAGGCTTTGCTCGTCAGCACGATTTTGCAATCCGTGCTTAACAAAATATCACCGGCAATAAAAGTCGCCAGTCTGGGTTCAATTTATTGATATAATATCTGTTAACAAAACAATACTTCTATGCAAAAGGGAATGAAAGCTATAATCTTTCTGTTACTGTCTTTTACTGTCCTTCCTGTGCAGGCACAGAAAGCAAAACATACATTTGCACTTGGCGATTCCACTTTTTTACTCGACGGACAACCATTCCAGATAATAAGCGGGGAAATGCATCCTGCAAGAATTCCAGAGCAATACTGGCGTCAGCGGATTGAAATGGCAAAAGCCATGGGATGTAATACAATTTCAGCCTATATATTCTGGAATTACCAGGAGCCTGAAGAAGGAGTCTATGATTTTACTACAGGCAACCACAATATTTCCGAATTTTTTGATATTGTAAAGGACGAAGGTATGTGGCTTATCCTGAGGCCCGGACCGTATGTATGTGCCGAGTGGGACCTGGGAGGTATTCCTTCCTACCTGCTTCGTTATTCCGATATTAAACTGCGTTGCATGGATCCCCGATATATGGCTGCTGCGGAAAAATATATAACAAAGCTTGCCGATGTCATTAAGCCTTATCTTGTTACAAGGGGAGGACCACTGCTTATGTTGCAGATAGAAAACGAATACGGCAGCTATGCCAACGACAGGAACTACCTGTCGAGGTTAAAGTTTGTGTGGGACAGTTGCGGGATTAACATACCTGCATTTACCGGTGACGGGCCTACACCGTATATGCTTGAAGCAGGAACTCTTCCAGGCTGTGCGGTTGGACTCGATTCCGGTACATCATGGGCCGATTTTTCGCTTGCACATAAAATAAATCCGGGTGTTCCGGTATTTAGCAGTGAGACATACCCAGGTTGGCTGACTCACTGGGGTGAACAATGGGCAAGACCAGGAACGGACGAACTTTTAAAAGAGGTGAAATTTCTTATGGACAACAAGAAATCATTTAACCTGTATGTTGTTCATGGAGGCACAAACTTTGGATATACTGCAGGAGCCAATTCAGGAGGAAAAGGATATGAACCGGATATCACAAGCTACGATTATGATGCACCAGTTACCGAGCAGGGTCGTGCTTCAGAAAAATATAAACTGTTACGCGACCTGATAGGATCATACCTGCCGAAAGGAGAGAAGCTGCCGCCTGTGCCCGATGAGATAAGAACAATAGGGACAGCACCTATAGAACTGCAGGTACTTACATCAGTATGGGATAACCTGCCCGACCCTCTGATGTCGGTACAGCCAAAACCTTTCGAAGCATATGGCCAGGATCATGGCTTTATCCTTTACAGGACTAAACTTGTTGGAAGAAAAAGCGGGAGACTTACTGTTACCGACCTGCACGATTATGCCACTGTTTTTCTTAATAATAAATATATCGGTAAACTTGACAGACGGGAGGGGATTAATTCCATTGATATTCCTGAGTCTGATGTCAGCAATCCGGTACTGGAAATTTTTGTTGAAGGTATGGGGAGAATTAATTATGGTCAGTATCTGATTGACAGAAAAGGAATTACCGACAGAGTAACCCTGAATGGAATGACATTGATGAATTGGGAAGTTTATAACTTACCAATGGATAAGAAGTTTATTTATGATCTGAGATCAAGCGGCAGAACGCTTGATAAACCGGGTTTATTCTTCAGGGGTAATTTTGTACTGCCCCGTCCTCTCGATACCTTTATTGACATGTCGGGTTTCTCTAAAGGAATAGTATGGGTAAACGGACATAATCTTGGAAGATACTGGAATATTGGTCCCCAAAAACGGCTATATTGTCCGGCCCAGTGGCTTCGGACAGGTATGAACGAGATAATTGTTTTTGACCTTCATGTTATGACTCCCAAAACAGTGCAGGGAATGGAATCTATGGAGTAATATCAAACAGCCTGCAAATATGCCTGTTGAAAATATTAGAGGTCACATTTAAGGCTATCGCCTCTTTTTCTGCCTCCAGTAAACTATAGAAAATTGTTTTTCTTTCAGCGGCAAGTTTATAGGCAATATGCATCAGCTGTCTCATACCCTTGTTATATGAACTACATCCGGGGATATGACTCAAAGCTCCGGAAAACTCTTTTCCTGTCCATTTTGTCACCTCTTCTGCAGATGGCAGTGCTGATACCTTAATATCGATAACATCGGCATAAGGAGCCGACAATTCATCAATCCGGTCCAGGGACTTTAAATAAATTTCCTTCACAAACTCTAATCCTTCTCCACCTGATTCAGCAAGTCCGATAGCTTCTTCAAGCCATGTTGTACCGGCTGTCTTGATATGTATTCCTGAGTTGTGTTTTTTTATGAGACGCCCGATTACAGGATAGAGAGAAAATTTATCAGATCCTGAATGAACACTAATCTTGAGATTCTCAGGAAGGCCAAATTCTTTTATGGCATGGCCAATTACCATCAGGTCAGCTTCAAATTCCCTCTCAAAACTGCGTATGTCTCCTTCATAGTCGACTCCTTTGTTAAAGCGTCCTGTGAACTTGGGAGCTATCGTCTGAAGAGGTATA
>DATFLA010000197.1:0-2435 GCA_035268305.1 Bacteroidales bacterium
GAAAAAATCCTAACGGAAAAGAAATACAGAAACTTTATTCTTGGAGGTGCTGCTCTCAGGGAGGAAAACAGGACAAGGTTCAGGGAAATAACTGAAGAACTGGCTATGCGTTCATTAAGGTTCGAAGAAAATGTGCTGGAAGAAACAAATGCCTTTGAACTCCATATAACAAATGAGAATGATCTGGACGGCTTGCCGGAAAGAGTTATCGAAATGGCAGTGATGGAAGCAAAAAACAGGAATAAAAAAGGCTGGGTCTTCACTCTGCATTTTCCTAGCTATGTTCCTTTTATGCAATATTCTTCAAAAAGGAAGCTGAGAGAGAAAATGCTTAAAGCATATTCTTCAAGAGCCTTTAAAAAGAATACAAACGACAACCGTGAAAATGTGCAGAAAATTGTAAACCTTCGTCTGGAACTGGCAAAGCTTCTAGGGTTCAACACATATGCTGAGATGGTCCTGGGAGACAAGATGGCTGATAGCCCGGAAAAAGTTGAGAAATTCCTTCATGATCTGTACAAAGCATCACGACCTGCTGCCTTCCGTGATTTCGGCAACATACAGCGACAGGCTACAGAATCGGGACTGATTGGCAAACTGCAAAGATGGGATTGGGCTTATTATTCAGAGAAACTCAAGAAAAAGCTGTATGCTATAGATGATGAGATTCTAAAACCCTATTTCATGCTCGAGAACGTGGAAAAGGCAGTCCTGGGCCTGGCTACAAAACTATATGGAATAAAATTCATAAGAAATAACAATATTCCGGTCTATAATCCGGAAGTCAGAACCTTTGAGGTTTACGATAACGATGGTTCATTCCTTGCCATTCTCTATACCGATTACCACCCCCGGCAGGGGAAGAGTGGCGGAGCATGGATGACGACCTACCGCGATCAGAAACATACCGGTGGAAAAGAAACGCGCCCCCTTGTTTCAATTGTAACAAATTTTTCCCGTCCCACGGAATCATCTCCATCTCTTCTTTCATTTAACGAACTGACAACATTCCTTCACGAGTTTGGACATTCCCTTCATGCCATTTTAACAAGGTGCACATACGAAAGCCTCTCAGGAACAAGTGTCGCTCATGATTTCGTAGAGCTTCCTTCACAATTTATGGAGAACTTTGCGTATGAGAAGGAATGGCTCGATACCTGGGCAATACATTATATCACAGGAGAAAAGATTCCCCAGGAAATAATAGCTAAAATAAAAGCTGCTTCAGTTTTCAATGAAGGATATGCCTGTTACAGGCAATTAAGCTTTGGCTTCCTTGATATGGCCTGGCATACATTAACTGATCCGGTAAAAACAGAAGTTGATGCTTTTGAAGAAGAAGCCATGAAAAAAACCGAGCTTTTCCCTTACGTTCCCGGTCTGAACCTGAGTGTTGCCTTCGGTCATATCTTCGCCGGCGGTTATGCAGCAGGATATTACGGATACAAATGGGCCGAGGTACTTGATGCCGATGCTTTCAGCTATTTCACGGAAACGGGTATTTTTAACAGAGAGACAGCTATGTCGTTCAGGAGAAATATACTTGAAAAAGGAGGAACAAAAAATCCGCTGGATCTTTTTATACAATTCAGAGGAAGAGAACCATCCATAGATCCCCTGCTTATCAGAAGCGGACTGAAAAGATAATCAGTGAATATAGTTATTCACATCACTGTTTTGCGCGGAGATATGTTTTGACGCCATATCTGCCTTGCTATCTATACCTTACATAACCAGCAAAATATTTCACAGAATATCCACCGGGAAATCCCGATTGGAAATTCTTAAAACTTGAAGTATATTTACTGTGAATACATGGTAAACGCGCACCAGGCATAACATATTATTAATTAATATAATACAATCGCTGAAATGATCCTTTTCTTTAAAAGTCCGGATAATCTGATAATTGCCACAGGAATCGTTTCCCCTCCAGGAAATGAGGATACGAATAAATTAAAGTGGCTTTTTGGCAATGCAACACTGCTCACTTCGGAGAAAATAGCCGGGAATTTTGTCGGACCAAGAAAAGAGATGATAACACCCTGGAGCACCAATGCCGTTGAGATAACACAAAATATGGGAATCCCTGGTATAAACAGGATAGAGCAGTTTTACCCGGTTGACAACGATGATGCTGAATATGATTCCATGTTGCAGGCTTTTTACAAGGGACTGACACAGGAGATTTTTACCGTAAAAAGGGATCCGGAACCTGTAATATATATTGATAATATAGGTGAATACAATAATAAGGAAGGACTGGCACTTAACGACGAAGAAATAGATTACCTGGAGGAGTTGAGCCGTGGTATAGGAAGGAAACTCACCGACAGTGAAGTATTTGGATTCTCTCAGGTCAATTCTGAACACTGCAGGCACAAGATCTTTAACGGCACATTCATCATATCGGGAGAAGAAAAGCCCTCAACCCT
>DATFLA010000198.1:0-8356 GCA_035268305.1 Bacteroidales bacterium
ATGAAAGTATCTGTATTTGAAAACAATAAATGGACTAATATTACATCATCATCCATAAAGGATCCTCTCAGATCATTGATTGATCCGTCAGATAATTCGCATATGTTTATCACAACATGGGGTTGGGGCTTACTTGAATACAGGAATAATGAACTTGTAAATGAATACACCGAATCAAATTCCCCTTTACAGACAATCATTCCGGGACAACATTATGTGAGGATTTGCGGCATGGCCATGGACAGGAATAATTACCTGTGGATAACACAGACAGAGGTGCCGGGAAGTATTAAAGTATTAAAACCAGACGGAAGCTGGATTGTCGATCCTCTCACGATTGATGCCCCCGACATGGGTGATATTATTATTGCAAAAAACGGATATAAATGGATTATACTGCCAAGAGGTTATGGCCTGTATGTCCTTGATGACAATAATACTCCTGGAAATTTTAATGACGACAGGACAAAAAAGATGCTTGTTGAAGACGGAGAAGGAAAAATCATTTCCGTTGTATATTCCATAGCTGAGGACCTCGATGGTAATATCTGGGTAGGGACAGATCAGGGCCCCCTTGTTTATTATAACCCGGAAAGGATCTTTGACGGTGATGCCAAAGCATCAAGGATTAAAATACCAAGGAATGACGGCACAGGACTGGCTGATTACCTCCTTGGAACAGAGGCTGTGACTGCTATTGCGGTAGACGGTGCCAACAGGAAATGGCTGGGGACATCAGCTTCAGGGACATACCTTGTTACAGCTGACGGGACGAAGACACTTGAGAATTTTAATGAACAAAACAGCCCGATACTTTCTAACACTGTCGTCAGCCTGGCTGTTGACAATAAAACAGGAGATGTATGGTTCGGTACATCCAAAGGAATTCAATCGTACCGGAGTAATGCCACAGCCGGCGGAGATAATTTTTCAAATGTCTATTCATTTCCAAACCCTGTGAGGGATGACTATAGTGGTAATGTTACAATTACCGGGCTTTTAAGAAATACACAGATAAGGATAACCGATATAAGTGGAAACCTTGTTTATGAGACAGTGTCGGATGGCGGACAGGCCACCTGGGACCTGCAAACATATAACGGTCGTCGTGTTACAACCGGTGTTTACCTTGTCTTCTGTGCCAGTGAAGACGGCTCACAGTCTTGTGTGACCAAGATGCTTGTTATAAAGTGATCAGTCGGTAATAAGACTCTGAATCCTTTCAATCTGAAGCTGTTTGTTAACTTCCCTCAGACTCCTGGCAGTCTTCGTAAAATACTGGTGCCCTGAAATAAACTTCACCTGCAGCTTGTTCCAGTCATTTAAAGATCCCATCTTGTCCTGAGCTTTAAGCTCTTCGTAAAGAGTGTTTGATACGGGAATAAAGTCACTCCTCCCCAGGTAATCAAGATCAGAATCGCAAATTATGTTTTCAAGCAGGTTCTTCGGCTCCGGAGGCAATTTGGTAGCCATTATTATGGAACATATCCTTTCTATCTGCTCCGGTGTATAATCGTAAGCCGGAAGCATTTCTCTTGCCATTACGGTACCAAAGTACTCATGATTATCGTACGAAATTGTATGACCTGCATCGTGAAACAGGGCTGCGGTTTTCAATAGTAATATCTCTTCGTCGCTGCATCCTTCCGCCCATCCTATAAGCTCCACTTCCGTTACCACGTCAACTGTATGCTTTACATTATGATAATAAAGATAAGCTGGAAGTTCCTTTTCAAGTTTATCAAGAATAACTTCCTGCATATCAGTAAAACGTATAAGTCCGAATTTAATCCTGAAGGAATTATCGGGAACAGCTCCCTTTCCGTCTTCCGATAATTCAGATTTCAATCCTCTGACCCTGTATACCTGAAGTTCATTTTTATATTTAACCGGAAGCTTACCTGAATACTCACAATCAAAAAACTCTTTTACAAGTTCATAAGTCATAACCGATATCAAAATGCTTCCGTTATCTGAAAGGGCTTCCACCCTGCTTGCAGTATTCACAGTGTCGCCCTTGATATCATAACTTATCTTTTTTCTTCCCGATATTGAAGCTGTTACAGGTCCTGTATGTATACCTATCCTAAGCTCCCAGATACGTTTCCCCGAGCTTCTCTTTCCCTCTTCATACCTGCCGAGGAATTCGCGCATTGCGATGGCAGCCATTACTACCTCAACAGGATTGGTTATATTCTTAACAGGAATACCACCCGCACACATAAAGGTATCGCCTATGGTCTTTATTTTTTCAATCTTATACTTATTTACTATTCTGTCAAATTCAAAAATGATCTCATCAAGTTCATCCATCAGAGCTGAAGAGTTCATATCCTCCGTTAATTTTGAAAATCCGTGAATATCGGCAAACAAAACGGTTGCCATATCGAACTTAAGAGAACGTTCTTTCCTCTCAATGATGCCTGAAACCTGCTTACCTCCGGAAGATACTTTCTCAGTCAGTTGTTTCAGCTTCTCATTTTCCCTTGTCAGTTTCTCATTCAGCCTGATCACTTTTTTAAGCTGTTCCTCAAGCTCCTGGTTCTGCCTGACAAGCCGTGCAATTCTCTTTACCAGCTCCCCGTTACTAGTTACTCTCATGTTTTGATTGATTGACCAGTAAATATAATAATTTTATATTTGTCTGATTCAACAGGGGCCATGCTTGATAAAACAAGGGGAATAATACTCCATAAAATAAAATATACCGATTCAGGTATAGTGGCACAGCTTTATACAAAAAAATTCGGTCGTTTGTCATTTCTTGTAAGAGGAATGCGAAACAAAAAAGCAGGCAGGCATAGTATATTGTTCCAACCTCTTTACATCCTCGATCTCGAGATGTATTACAAAGAATCGAGAGAAATGCAGTCGCTTAAGGAGTTTTCGGCTGTTTATTCTCCATACAATATTTATACTGATATAAAAAAGAGTACAGTTGCCCTGTTCCTGGGAGAAGTACTGACCTCCGTACTAAGGGAGGAGAGTCCGAATGATGAACTCTTTGACTACATTGAAAATGCTATTAAGTATTTCGATAACAGCAGCGGAGATTATTCCAATTTCCATATAGCCTTCCTTGCCGGACTGGGCAGTTATCTCGGTTTTGAACCAACACCGGGATCCTCAGCAGGTGATATCTATTTCGATATGGATAACGGCTCTTTTGTCACTATCCCTCCGTTTCATGGTAACTATGTGAACGTTGAGATATCAGCTGTATTGGCCGCATTCTTTTCATCTTCATACGATGAAGCCGGAAAGATTGCCCTTACAGGAAAACTGAGAAATGAAGTCCTTGAGGCACTTATAAAGTACTATTCCTTCCATCTGCCGGGGCTGAAAAAGATCAACTCACTTAAAATCCTCAAAGAGGTCTTCCTTTAAATAATTCCTGAACTCCAAAGATTTTTTAATTATCTTTAAATCCAAACGGAACCTTACATGCCAATCATCCCTTCCATTGTTAACTGGTTGAATGCCAAGCGCATCAACAACATCGAGCTATTTAAGCAGTATCCTGTTGAGACACAACAGGAGACACTTTACCGGCTCCTGGCTAAATCAGCTTCAACGGAATGGGGTAAGAAATACGCGTATTCATCAATAAAGTCAATTACCGATTACCAGCAAAGATTTCCCGTCCAGACCTATGAGGATATAATTCCTTATGTTGAAAGGCTGAGGAAGGGAGAATCCAACCTGCTCTGGCCGGGAGAGATAAGGTGGTTTGCTAAATCATCAGGTACTACTGCATCGAAAAGTAAATTCATTCCCATGAGTCGCGAAGCTCTTGAGGAATGTCATTACAGGGCGGCTAAGGATATTCTTGCAATATATGCGATGCTAAATCCTGAAACGAGGATCTTCTCCGGCAAATCGCTTACACTGGGAGGCAGCCACCGTATGAACCAGTTTAATAATGACTCGTTGTACGGAGATCTGTCGGCAATCCTGATTGAAAATGCACCTTTCTGGGTTGAAATAATAAGGACTCCTAAACAAAAGATTGCGCTTCTTGAAGATTTCGAGCAGAAACTTGACCTGATAACAAAATCATGTGTCAATGAAAATGTTACTAATATTTCAGGAGTGCCTTCATGGTACCTGGTTCTTATAAAGCAGATACTGACTTATACGGGTAAGTCCAACCTGCTTGATGTATGGCCCAACCTGGAGGTCTTCTTTCACGGGGGGATCAGCTTCACCCCTTATCGTGAGCAGTACAGGAAACTTATTGTCGGTGACCAGATGAAATATATGGAGACTTACAATGCATCAGAAGGTTTTTTCGGAATCCAGGATGACCTGTCGAAGAACGATATGCTGCTGATGCTGAATTATGGTATCTTCTTCGAATTCATACCGGCTGATATGATTAATTCTGCGTCTCCTCATGTCTGCACGATAGCCGATGTTGAAAAGAATGTCAATTATGCAATAATTATTTCTACTAACGGAGGGTTATGGAGATACATGATGGGCGACACTATAAGGTTTACGTCGCTGAGTCCTCACAGGTTCAGGATCACCGGTAGAACAAAACACTTCATAAATGTCTTCGGAGAGGAAGTAATAGTCGATAATGCCGACAAGGCTCTTGAAGCAGCCTGCAGGGAAACAGGAGCGCTGATAGCTGAATATAGCGGGGGACCGGTTTACATGAGTACTACTACAAAAGGTTCGCATGAATGGATAATCGAATTTGAAAAAGAACCTTCGGACCTGGCTCTTTTCACCGAAGCTCTTGACAAAGCTCTTAAAACAATTAATTCCGATTATGAGGCAAAAAGACACAAGGACTTAAATCTTGTTATGCCTGTGGTAAAAGCAGTACCTGCCGGCACTTTCAATAAGTGGATGAAGGCAAAAAATAAACTGGGCGGTCAAAACAAGGTACCCAGACTTTCAAATACAAGGGAATATATCGAGGACCTTTATGCCATTGCAGGTATCAAATGAACTTTAGTATAAAATAGGAATACTTTATAATAATCCTGTAGCAATTTTTACTAATTTTAACATTTATTAAAAAAATACCTAAACATATGCATATAGCGATTGCGGGGAACATTGGCTCGGGCAAGACAACGCTGGCCGGATTGCTGGCAAAACATTTTGGATGGACACCCCACTATGAAGATGCTGATGATAATCCCTATCTGAATGATTTCTACGAAGACATGCAACGCTGGTCCTTTAACCTGCAGATATACTTCCTGAACTCGCGATTCAGCCAGATACTTGAAATAAGGAAATCGGACAAAACAATAATTCAGGACAGGACAATATATGAAGATGCATATATCTTTGCCCCAAACCTTCATTCGATGGGACTTATGTCGACACGCGACTTTGAAAATTATTCCACTCTTTTCGAACTGATGTGTTCGCTGGTCCAGCCACCTGACCTTCTCCTTTACCTGAGAGCTTCAGTGCCAACCCTGGTAAACCAGATACAGAAAAGAGGCCGCGAGTATGAGAGCTCAATACGGCTCGATTACCTGAAAAGGCTCAATGAAAGGTACGAAGCATGGATGGAGTCCTATACCCTTGGCAGGGTCCTTATCATAGAAGCCGATCATTATGACTTCCCCAACAATAAAGACCACCTCAGCGAGATAATTGATAAAATCAATGCTGAGTTTCACGGACTTTTTTAAAAAATTTTTGATTTTTTTCAGAGGTATGGTTAATTTTATGGCCCATCATGCTGCTTTTTTGATGTGCTAATTGTTACTCCTTTGTACTGAACTTATTTGTTATAATGAAATCCACATGTTTCCGGTAAACAAAAAAACTCAAACACCAGTATGTGGATTACATATGAATATCAAAATTATTTACATATGAAAACAATCAAGTCATTTATCAGTGCTATTATCATTTTAGTACTGACAACAAGTCTCTATGCACAGGAAGATCTTTCTTCGTTTGCACCAATTGATCCGGCGATTCGTATGGGTAAACTGCCTAACGGACTAACATATTTTATAAGGAAGAATAACGAACCGGAAAAAAGAGCCAGTTTCTACATAATACAAAATGTGGGTGCCATACTGGAAGATGATAACCAGAATGGCCTTGCTCATTTCCTTGAACATATGGCTTTCAACGGAACAAAACATTTCCCGGGGAAAGATATTATAAGCAGCCTTGAAAAACATGGCGTGGCTTTTGGCCGCAATATTAATGCTTATACCGGTTTTGATGAGACTGTGTATAATCTGTCGGATGTACCTGTGGATGCTCCGGGACTTGTTGATTCATGTATCCTTGTACTGAACGACTGGTCGCATTTCATTACCCTTTCTGACAAGGAGATCAATCTTGAAAGAGGTGTGATAAGTGAAGAATGGAGAACAAGCAAAAATGCAGCCAGGAGAATGATATTCAAGGTAATACCGGTCGTCCTAAAGGGTTCAAAATACGCTGAAAGAGATATTATAGGCGATATAAACGTAATAAAAACATTTGCCCCTGATACCCTAAGAAACTATTATCACAAATGGTACCGGCCTGATCTGCAGGCGATAGCCATAGTAGGCGACATAGATGTCGACAAGGTTGAACAAGGCATCAAAAAGATCTTTGCGGATGTGCCTGCTCCCGTCAATCCTGCTCCAAGAAAACCGGTTCTTGTGCCTGATCACAAGGAAACATATTTCGTACTGGCCCAGGATAAAGAAGCCCCGCAAACATCAGTATCAGTTATATCAATAGAAAAAGCTGTTCCGGCGAAAGATAAGAACCTGGCCTATATTAGGGAAGATCATGTTATTTCCCTTATGAACTCTATGATGAACGCCAGGATTAGTGAATTACTCCAGAAGGAAAATCCACCTTTCATTACCGGGTCTGTTTCATTTGGCGGATATTATGCAAGGGGTTATGATGCCTTCACAATAAATGCCACCGCAAGGAAAAATGAAGAGGCCAAAGCACTTGAGGCCATATATACCGAAGCGGAAAGAGCTAAAAAGTTTGGTTTCACAGAAGGAGAACTGCAAAGAGCTAAAGCCAGAATGTTATCGACTTACGAAAACAACTATAAGCAAAGAGATAAAATTGATAATGATACATATATACAGGGTATGGAAAACTATTTCCTTACCGGTGAACCCCTTACCTCAATGGACTTCGATTACGAATTCCTCAAAAAGGTCATAAACAGCATCTCTGCAGATGAAGTGTCAAAGAAATACAGAGAACTGATGACCGGAGAGAACAGGACCATTGTTGTCCAGGGACTTGAAGGAAGTGACATCGTCCATCTTAATAAAGAGGAGGCTCTTGATATACTAAATAAAGTAGAGGAGGAGAAACTGACTCCCTACGAAGACAAGGAGCTTTCAGCATCTCTTGTCAATGAAAAGTTGAAAGGCTCACCTGTTATAAAGACAACGGAACTGCCTCAGTTCAACGCAGTTGAATGGACCCTGAAAAACAATGTAAAGGTTGTATTCAAAAGGACAGATTACGAAAAAGACAATGTACTGCTGGGAGCATACAGCTTCGGAGGCATTTCCAGGCTCGACAATAACCTTGTACTGCCAGCCTACATGCTTCCGGCTATTATACCGATGTATGGTATTGGTGATTATGACAATGTGACTTTACAGAAAATGATGGCAGGCAAAAAGGCGAGCGTCAGTGTCGGCCTGAGCGAGACAACAGAGTCATTATCCGGATCGTCCACACCTAAGGATTTTGAGACGATGATGCAGCTGTTATACCTGCGCTTTGCCCATCCGCGTTTCGATAAAGTGGCGCATGATGCCATCATAGGTCGTTATACCGCCTATATAGGTAACATGGAAAAAGATCCGAATAAAATAAAAAGCGATAGTATTTCTCTTATCACAACAGGATATAACCCACGCACTCCTGTTTTGACGAAGGAATCTGTAAGCAAGATAACACTTGATGATATCAGGAAAATATATACCGACCGCTTTGATGCGGCAGATGAATTTACATTCTTCATCGTGGGTAATATAGGTATTGACACAGCAAAACAAATGGTTGAGGAATATCTCGGATCGCTGCCGCCCAAAGGGAGGAAAGAGACATGGGAAGACAGGAAGATAAGACAACCCGAAGGTAAAATAATTAAACAAATCAGCCTTCCTCTTACAATACCCAAGGCAACAGTATTCATTTCTTTTGAAGAGGGAATGAAATATACCCCTTATAATTATCTTGGCCTTGAGGTCCTTAAAGGCATACTCGACCTGGTTTATACTGATAAAGTACGCGAAGAAGAGGGAGGAACATATGGCGTTTCCGTATCACTTGATGAGGAAAAAAGACCGGAACAGATGGGTGAAGGTATGATAACATTCGACTGCGATCC
>DATFLA010000199.1:0-6037 GCA_035268305.1 Bacteroidales bacterium
ATTGAAAAATATAATATATTTGTAATATATAAGAAACTTAAATATAAATAATACTATGATATCAAATGAGCTTCTTAAGGGATCGGTAAAAACAATTTTACTTAAAGTTTTGAAAGAAAATGGTCCGATGCACGGATATGCTATTACACAGAAAATAGAAGACCTGTCCGATGGAGAGATTAAACTGACTTACGGCGGACTATACCCCCTTCTGCATAAACTTGAAAATGACGGAATCCTTGTGACTGCCAGCGAAATTTACAACAACAGAATGAGGGTCTATTATGCTCTCACCGACAAAGGACAATCACTGGTCCTCGAAAAAATAAAGGAACTGAATGATTATATAGAATCAATAAAAAAGATTATAGACCCTAAACCCGGGTTGAGTCATGTATGAATTAAGCATCCCGGATATTGACAGGATAATACGAGATGTCAGAGACCAGGAAATAACATATCCTCACCTGGCCGACGAACTCATAGATCATATATGCTGTGATGTCGAGGAAGAAATGCTATCAGGTCTGAGCTTCAGCGAAGCTTACCGCAATGTAAAAAGTAAGATGGGACCACGACGGTTAAAGGAAATTCAGGAAGAAACTCTTTATATGGTTGATAATAAGTACAGAAAAATGAAAAATGCTATGAAAATCTCGGGCATATCCGGTACAATATTGTACGGTTTTGCAGTCATCTTTAAGCTTCAGCACTGGCCCGGAGCTGGTATAATGATGACACTCGGTTCGCTGATCATTGGACTGGTATTCATGCCAGCCGCACTTTCGGTGTTATGGAAGGAAACAAGAAGCAAAAAAAGGATCTTTACCTATCTTTCTGCTTTTCTGACAACACTGTTCTTCATTGCCGGCACACTCTTCAAGATACAACACTGGCCCGGTGCAGCAATATGCCTGACACTGGCCGCTCTGACAGGTGCCTTTATGTTCATTCCGGCCCTGGTTGTAAACAGGTTCAGCAATGCTGACGACAGGAAGAAAAGACCGGCATATATTGCAGGTGCTGCCGGACTTGTATTTTATATGGGCGGGATGCTTTTTAAAATTATGCACTGGCCAACGGCAACAATCCTGATGATAGCAGGTATAATGATTCTCTTTCTTCTCGCCTTTCCTGTCTATACATATATCACATGGAAAGATTCATCCAATATAAGTGCTGTCTTTTTATACCTTGTAATAGGTGCATTGCTTGTAATTATACCCGGTGTACTTATTAATCTTAACCTGCAGGGATACTTTGAACGCGGTTTCTATATTAACCAGCAGCAACAACAGAGTTTGTCCGGTTACCTTTATGATAATAACATGATGTATCTTGAAAAGTACCGCAATTCTGCAGATTACGGTTTGATGAAGCGGGTAGGCTCGTCAACCGACAGCATAATTGCTGTGATAGATAAACTGGCGGATCAAATGCTGGCATCAAACGGATCGGGTAGTGATGCTGAAAAAAAAGACAATACTTCCGTTTCACCAGCAGGCAACAGGCAGGTGATAAATTATGATATGATATCAAAGCCGTTTGCCGACTATCCTGTGAGTACTTATTTAATGCAGGGAGCTGAATCACGCTATGAACTCGACCGGGCCCTTTCATCCTACAGGAAAGAAATTATTACCCTGTGTGAAGAAGTCAAATCAGATTCTCTTTTCAGCTTCCCCGATCTTTCTCTAATACTACCGGCCGAAGAAAATGGCGAAGTCATTATATCTCTTATGACAGGACTTCATTCTCTCGAAGTACTTAAAAATACAATTCTCACTTTCGAAGGTGAAATCCTGTCGGATATAGTATCCGGTGTGAAATCAGAGCAGGTCAATCTGCAGTAACAGGAATGAACCGATGGTTCAAAACACCATTTTTTTTGGTGCATGTTGGTAAAGATGACAATTACAACAAAAATTATTAAAAATGAAACAGAAACTATATACTCTTGGACTTGTTGTTGCACTGATAGTCTTTACAGGTGCAATATTTAAAGTAAACCACTGGCCGGGCGCAGGTATTCTTCTGACCCTGGGCATCCTGTCGCTTGTTCTGATATTCCTTCCGGCAGCGTTGGTAAATCACTATAAATCACGCGAAAGCGAAAAACATTTATCGCTCTATATTATAACCTGGATTACATGTTTTGTGCTGTTTGGTTCGATGTTATTTAAAATCATGCATTGGCCTTATGCAGGGTTATT
This sequence comes from Bacteroidales bacterium, assembly GCA_035268305.1. Classification (GTDB taxonomy): domain Bacteria; phylum Bacteroidota; class Bacteroidia; order Bacteroidales; family VadinHA17; genus LD21. The sequence goes on from DATFLA010000199.1 coordinate 2,214, forward strand.
ACTGCTTATAGCACTCCCTTTTCCCTATCTGATTTTCTTACCTGTATTTCTGTCTGTTACATCGAAAAACAGGAATTTTAATATCTATAACACTGTTTATGTTCTTCTCCTACTGGCTTTGAATTCCGTATTCTCAGGCCTGCTTGCCCTTAATCCGTCTATGATAAGGATACACGACAGTTATAATATCTCAAGCGATTATAACAAGAGTAAAGAGCTCCTTACAAGCTCAAAGCCTGGCATTCAAACAACACCTGTGTCTCTTAAAATAGATGAGGTTATAGGTGTAATTGACAAAACACAGGCTGCCCTTTTGAAGTATCGTGAAATAGATGTTTCAGGTTGGGTCTCCAATGCAAAGGGATTATCACATCCGGAGGAAAGGATAGGTCAGGAAATGACAATCTCTGATGCGGAAAAATACCCCGGTATGATGCTGGCCGTTGGTTTACGGGAATTGACGGGAGTAATCGATAAAACGCCCGGTTATGAAAAGCTGGCTCAGAATATTGGTTCGATAACTGATTTCCGGATTCAGCCGGGTGAAGAAGAGATTTGGGCCAAAAGTGTATTTTCAAATAATAACCTGGCCTGGGCACTCATTTATCTCGACGGACTCAGGACAAATCTGCTTATGATAAAACAAGCAGTCCCTGCAGGATACATCAGCAATACCTGAGATATTGTATTATGACTATTTAATAATGACAGAGGTTGTCTTAAAAATATATTTATGGCAGCCTCTTTGTTATTTCCTGACAACTAACTGAATAATAAAAAATTCGTTCTGTCTATAAAATCTGCCTGTTCGTCTATTTAATTTTTAATAGGATGAACCAGGCGGTATTTTTATTCCTGAAAGCGAAGGGAATTATGAAATTCACATTAGAAACATATCAGAAAAGAGAGCGATTCCGGATGTGATTTCATTTAACCTTTAAAAAAATAAAAATAGTTTTACATGAAAAGATTGATTTCAATATTGGTTGCCGTTGTTGCCTGGGGTCTGTTACTTAACTTACCCGCAGTAGCCCAGCAGGACAGTATCTGGACTCTTGATATGTGCATAAAGCGTGCATATGATCAGAATATACAGATACGGAAGAGCGAGGTTACAAACCAACAATCGGCTGTTTATGCCGACCAGGCCAGGGCCCGGAGGATGCCCTCACTGAATGGCTCAATAAATGAGAATTTTAACTGGAGTAAGAGTAATTCAGCTTCGGCTTCAGGGTTCTCCGGTGTTAATGGTTCAAATTATTCATTGAATTCCGGGGTTGTCCTGTTCAACTCTTCCAGGATCACTAATGAGATTAAACAGGCAGATCTGCAACTGGAATCAGGAAAGTATTCACTTGAGACCACAAAGGAATCCATAAGCCTGAATATTCTGGATGCATATCTCCAGGTGTTGTATTCTGAAGAGCAGGTTAAAAATACGCAGAGACAGATAGAAACAATAACAAGTCAGCTAAACCTGGCTAAGGAAAGACTGGATCTGCAGGGTATTTCAACATCCGATTATGCCAAGGTAAAATCGCAGCTGGCCAGTGAGAAGCTTACACTTGCCAACTCGGAAAGCCAGCTTTCCATAGCCAAGATAAACCTTATGCAGTTGATTGAGTTACCAGTCAGGAGCGATTTCGAAGTTGCACATCCCGATCTTGGCAAGGTTCTGAATAAGGAACTTGTACCGGATGTACATAAGGTTTATGAAGCAGCTCTTGCCATTAAACCGCAGATCAAAAATGCCACTGTCAATAAAGAAATTGCCGGACTTGATGAGAAGATAGCAAAAGCTTCCTATTTCCCGGTACTGTCGGCAAGTGCAGGTGTCAGTTCTGCATTTTCAAGCAGGACTACTGATCCCTATTTTAACCAGTTGAACAATGGCATAAGTCCTTCTGTAGGGTTCTCTCTTGCAATACCTATATATCAGAAGAAGCAGGTAAAAACAAGCGTTGAAGTAGCCAGGCTGGGTTATCAGAATGCCGAATTAAGTGAAGTCGATACACGTAACCAGTTACGCAAAAGCATTGAACAGGCATGTCTTGATGTAACATCAGCGCAGGTTGAATATGAAGCCAACCTCGAGAATTATAAGGCAACGCTTGATGCATCCACACTTTCTGATGAGCAGTTTAACCAGGGTATGATAAATTCAACTGATTACCTTGTGGCAAAGACAAACCTTATTGTTGCAGAGAGCCAGCTTCTTCAGTCGAAGTATAACCTGATCTTCAGCTACAAGGTACTCGACTTTTATATGGGAACTCCGCTTACATTATAACATTGTAATACTTAAATATACAGGGAAATACAAGTAATATCCTGAAGATAAACAGAATAGTTAAGAATAAAAAAACAAGATAATGAAAAAGAAAACATTAATAATCATCGGAGCGGCATTGGTTGTAGTTGTTCTTGGTTTAATGGCGCTCAGGTCCTTTCATAAAAAGGAGAACTCGGTCTCATTCACCATGGTAAAGGTGGAGAAGGGTAACATAAGCAATACTGTAACTGCCACAGGTACAATTGAGGCGTTAAAAACAGTTAATGTAGGTACACAGGTTTCAGGAATATTGTCGCATGTATATGCAACATTCAATGATGTTGTAAAGCAGGGTCAGCTTCTGGCCAGGCTCGATACAACTGCCCTGGCCGCCCAGGTAAACCAGAACCAGGCATCTGTGAACCAGGCACAGGCTCAGCTTAACTATCAGAAGGCAACATATGAGAGACTTAAGGCTTTGTATGACAAGAAACTTATTGCAAAGGCAGACTTTGACCAGGCAGTATATAATTATGAGAACTCCAAAGGTAATCTTGCCAATGCCAGGTTTGCTCTTAAACGTGCAAAAGTTAATCTCGATTATGCTACAATTACCTCGCCTATCGATGGAGTTGTCCTCAACAGGGCAGTTGAAGAAGGTCAGACAGTTGCTGCAAGTTTCAACACACCTACTCTTTTTACAATAGTCAACGACCTTACGCGTATGCAGGTGCAGACAAGTGTTGATGAAGCTGATATAGGAAAGGTAAAAGACGGGCAGCGTGTTGAGTTTACAGTGGATGCATATCCCGATATGAAGTTTGAAGGTACAGTAACAGAGGTAAGGTTACAGCCGGTCACAACAAATAATGTAGTTACCTATGTTGTCATCCTGAATGCACCTAATCCAGACAAGAAGCTTATGCCTGGTATGACAGCCAGTGCAACAATCTATGTTGAGGAAAAGCAAAATACACTTGTTTTGTCGGGTAAGGCAATGAGGTTTACACCAGACAGGGCATATCTTCAGAAACTTTTTGCCGCCAGGACTAAAAGTGGTGAAATGCCAGGGCGTAGTGGCACACAGGGTACAGCAGGTACATCTGGTACTTCAGGTTCAGCAGGGACGGCAGCATCTTCATCGATGCCGTCGGAAAGAATGGCATTCGGTGGCAATAATACAGATCCGAAAGTAAAAACTGTTTGGGTTAAAGATGATAAGATGACAATTCGTCCTCAAAGGGTCAGGATAGGTATTGATAATGGAAACAATGTTGAGATATTATCAGGATTGAAAGAAGGAGATGAGGTTATTACAGCTATGAAAGAGGGAGAGGAAAAAACAACAGAGGCTACAGCCAGTAATAATCGTCGTAGAGGACCATTCCCGTTTTGAGGATAATTTAAAATAACAATGTCATGAACAATATAATAATTGAAATAAGTAATCTGCGGAAGGATTACCATATTGGTGAGGTAACAGTTCATGCGCTCCGGGGTGTTGACATGAAGATAAGCAAAGGAGAGTTTGTGGCTATCATGGGTATGAGCG
>DATFLA010000200.1:0-7557 GCA_035268305.1 Bacteroidales bacterium
CCAAGCTTATAAGGATCTGCAGGATATTTACCGTCCTTTGCATGCAGCGATCTTACATATTTCCCGATAACTTTCAATCCGTCAACAGGATTAGCCTTACCATACAGTATAAGGTTAGCTGTATCGTAGTTTACAAACAGGTTTCCGGTCCCTATATCAGTGATAGCCCGTAATAGTGTTACCGGTGTTTCCTGCCCGGTCTCAAAATATATATCAATCCCGTTCTTCAGGGCATAGTCTCCAAGTGGTTTCATTGTCTCAATAAATTCTTTATACAGTTCATCATTGGGATTCTCAGGTATAAATCCAAAATGTGACTGGATAGCCGGAATACCTGCTTCCGTGCAGAAATCGATACCTTGCCTGATACGTTCAATCCTGTCCTTCCTGTATTTACGAGGTATCAGGCCAATAGTCTGTGGGCCCTCTCTGAAAGTATATATTTCCGGACCAGGTAAAGAGCATATCATTGATGTGGCTTTAATATCATATTTTTCAAGAGTAGCCTTAAGTTTTTTCGCCAGAACAGGTGAATATTCCCCAATGGTAACCTGGCATACATGTATGCCCATTTCCCTGACAATCATTAAATCATCTTCCGGATTATCTGCCTTTGCTATAACCCCTACCAGTATATTGTCTGGCTGAGGGATTACGGGTTTAAGAACATCCTTGGTCAGCGGTGCGGCCTTTAATGATGAAATCATACCCGGGATACCTGTAACAAGTGCTGTTGAGAAAATAAATCTCCTTCTGTCAATTTTCATAATTTGATTACTATTTTTAAAGTATTATATATTCAAAATCCTAAATAATTTCCCATTAAAAATAATAATATACTTTGAATTCTGAAATGCCTCCAAATTGGAGCATTAAGACACATTCCCGATACAATCGCAAATACTAAACATTTTTGGACTATACTGGTTATACTTAATTCTGTACTATTTTAAAAGTACAAAAAAGCGTTCCCAATGAAATTAATATTACAGAAGCAATTAAAAGTAAAAACAGAAAGGAGTTTAAAATGAAAATAGGAATTACCGGCGCAACCGGCCACTTAGGAAATCTTGTAATCGGCAAACTGAAAGAAAGAGTTCCCGTTTCAGATATTGTGGCACTTACCCGCTCGCCACAAAAAGCAGCAAATCTGGGAGTTGAAACCAGGGAATTTGACTATGACAAACCAGGCAATCTTCCGGCTGCCCTTTCCGGGATAGATAGCTTATTGTTAATCTCTGCAAGTGAAGTCGGAAAGAGAGAAAGACAGCACACCAATGTAATTGAAGCAGCAAAAAAAGCAGGTGTTAAATGGATTGTATATACAAGTCTTTTACGGGCAGACAGTTCATCTCTCAGCCTTGCTTCCGAGCACTATGCAACAGAAGAAAAGCTTAAAAAATCAGGCATCGCTTATACAATACTACGTAATGGGTGGTATACTGAAAATTACACCGGATCTGTGCCCAATGCAGTTAAAGGAGGAGCATTTATTGGAAGTGCAGGTGATGGTAAGATTGCGTCCGCAACACGTGATGACTATGCTGAAGCCGCTGCAGTGGTCCTTACGGGCAGGGGACATGAAGGAAAGATATACGAGCTCGCGGGTGATGATGCTTATACCTTAAGTGATCTGGCTGCTGAAATCTCAAGGCAAACAGGGAAAGACATCCCGTATAAAAATCTTCCTGAAAACGAATATGCATCTGCCCTGAAGAGTTTTGGTATCCCTGACGGATATGCAACAGCTATTGCCGGCTGGGACATATCTACCTCAAAGGGTGCCTTGTTTGATAATAAGCATCAGCTCTCCGCACTTATCGGGAGACCTACAACATCACTTTCCAGTGCTGTGAAGGAAGCACTGGCATCTTAGAATAAATACGCAAAATAATAAATGAAGGTACTTTGCAGATCACAGGTACTTCTGAACAAGTTTCTGTGTTCTGCGAACGCCTTCATATTCATCGGTCTGGTTTGTCCCCTCGTATTCAAGGCCCATGTATCCTTTGAATCCAGAATCCTTTACAATACCGATCAGTCTCTTGTAATCAAGAAGGGGCTGCTCGCCGTTCTCATTAAAATCATATGTTTTGGCACTAACACCTTTTGCATATGGCAGTAACATTTTAACACCTTTATAAATGTCGTACATATCTTCACAGCCCTCCTGTATGGTACCCCAGGCCTGGGAAATACACCAGTTACCGAAATCGGGAAGGGTGCCTATATTATTCATCCCGACCTGTCTCATAACATCGGTGAGCCATTCTGCATTTGAAGTTACACTGCCATGATTCTCCACTACCACGTTGAGATTCATAGGCCCGGCATATTCCCCCAGCCTGCTTAATGAATCTACGGAAGCCTTTTTACGACCTTCAGGATCCCCTTCTCCATGCAGGTTCACCCTAACTGTAAGGCAACCCAGGAATTTTGCAGCATCAATCCATTTCTTGTGATTCTCAACACCTTCCAGCCTTACCTTCTCATCTGTTGAGGAAAGTGGGCCCTCATCATCTACCATAAGAAGATGATTAAAGACGCCTGCATCCTGGCTTCTTTTCAATAGTTCCCCGAGATAAGCCCTGTTTTTTCCAGCCTCCTTAAAATCCATTTTTTTACCACCGAAAAACCCATTGACATATTCAACTGCAGAAATACCAAAATCCTTTTTGGCAATGCCCGGGAAATCAAGATGATCTATCTTTCCTGAATATAATGCCCTGTTGAATGACCATTCTGCTAGTGATATTTTGATATCCGGATCAACTATCTCATTAAGCCGGGCAGAGGGTAATGTCATTAATGCACCGGTCGCCAGGACCGAATTTCTGATAAAAGTTCTTCTGGTAGTCATAGGTATAATGGTTTAAATTTATCCTAAGATAACCACTTAATGGGAGATAACAAAGTGCTGTAACCATATTTCCGGAAACCTCTCGGTAATATTTTGATATGCTGTTATGAACCATTTGTAATTAATTTTATTAAACTTACAGGAAAAACACAACTAACTAGTATTATGATGAAGACATCCAGAAGAACATTCGTTAAATCAGGTGCTATGCTGGCAGTAGGTGCCTCATTTATGCCACGTGCATTTTTTAATGCAGTCCCGGAAAAAGTTACTGTAGGGTTACAGCTTTATTCCGTTAGGGATGATATGAAGAAAGATCCTGCCGGATCACTGAAAAAACTGGCTGATATGGGTTATAAGGTAGTGGAACATGCCGGTTATTCAAATGGGAAATTTTATGGTTACACCCCTGCTGAGTTCAAGAAGATATTAAGTGACCTGGGATTAAGAATGTATAGCGGTCATGTTAATTTCGGAATGCATTCATGGGATGCTTCCAAAAATGATTTCACAGATGTATGGAAAAAGACAGTTGAAGATGCTGCTTTTATGGGACAGGATTTTGTTATAACACCAGAACTTGATGAAGATGCACAGAAAGACTATGACAAGCTTATGAAGGTTCTGGATCTTTGGAATAAAAGCGGGGCACTATGCCAGAAATACGGGATGAAGTTCGGATATCATGACGATTTCGTTGGTGATATGAAGCTGCATAACATGAAATTATATGACATAATAATGAAGAACTGTGATCCGAATCTGACAATGCAGCAATATGACATAGCGAACCTTTATAATGCAGCAGGAACCAACCCTATGGATGTCATAAGAGAATATCCCGGCCGCTTTGAGTCGCTTCATGTAAAAGATGTCCTGAAAGAAAAAAATAAGAATAACAGTCACGACAGCACAGTGCTTGGTAAAGGAGTGCTGGATGTTAAAAATGTTGTGGATCTTGCAGTTAAAAATGGCTCATGGCTTCTGATAATAGAACAGGAATCATACCAGGATGAGACACCTATGGATTGCGTCAAAGATGACCTGGCTGCTATGAAAAAGTGGGGGTATAGATGACGAAAACCGGAATCACGTTTTTTTCAGAAGTCTGCAGGTCCTCCTCTGCATTATTGTGGCTAAATACCTGTCATCAGTTACAAAGCAATCTTAAAAGTACATATAAGAAATCCTGATGAATAAGAAACTTCTTGTGTTACTTTTTTTCGGAGTATTAATGGGGGCAATGGACATTGCTCTGCTTGCCCCTGCCATTCATCCGATTCAGAAATCCTTTAATATCAATTCGAGAGAAATTATCTGGATTATAAATGCTTACGTTTTTGCCAACCTTATAAGTACGCCTTTACTGGCTGCACTTTCAGATCATCATGGAAGGAAGGAGGTTTATATCATCTCAATATTGATTTTTGCAGTTGGATCGCTGATTGTAATCTTCTCTAACAGTTTCAGTATGATTGTTGTGGGAAGAGGGATTCAGGGGTTTGGATCAGGGGGATTTTTCCCGGTTGCAACAGCAGTAATTGGAGATACTTTCCCAAAAGAAAAGCAGGGTTCAGCCCTTGGTATACTGGGTGCCGTTTATGGACTTGCCTTTATACTCGGACCGGTAATCGGGGGTCTCTTTCTGATAATAAGCTGGCACTGGGTTTTTGTGATCAATATACCTATGTCTGTGATTTTAATTATTGCATCTCATAAACTTTTCCCATCTAAGAAATTTGAAAAGAAAGCCACCTTTGACTGGATCGGTACGGCCTTGCTGATAATCTGCCTGGGTTTATTCGCTTATTCAGTCAGCCTTATAGACACAAAAGATTTCCTGGATTCTTTACTTTCATTAAGGGTATTCCCCTACCTGATAATATCAATTATCTTCCTGAATTTCTTCATACATTATCAGAAAAAAAGCGATAATCCTGTTATTAATACCCAGCTGTTTAAATCGAAACAACTTATAATAGCGTACCTTTTGGCTTTAGGAGTTGGTTTGGGTGAAACAGCAATGATGTTTCTTCCGGGTTATATTAAAGAAGCATTTAACATAAGCTATTCTGATGCCAGTTTCGCACTTATTCCAATGCTTGTGGCTTTAATTATCGGAGCACCACTGGCCGGCAGACTGATTGATTCGGCCGGGGTTAAATATGTGCTGTTATTCGGCACGGCTGTATTTACTACAGGACTTGCCGGAATATGGAAAGCCAACGACAGCATTTTAAGTTTCTATATTGCCGAAGCAATACTAGGACTTGGATTCTCCTTTATAACCGGTGCCCCGTTGAGATACATAGTCAACAACGAAACTTCAGATAATATAAGAGCTTCAGGCCAGAGTGTTATTGTGGTATTTACAAGTGTTGGACTTATAGTCAGTTCATCACTGGTAGCAGCCCTTATCGCAAGCCTTGGCGGCGGAACTTCCGGTTACAAAGGGGCATTCCTCCTTCTGTCAATGGTCTCAACATTGATGATAATGGCACCAATAGGCTTAAAACCAAAAAACATTAAAAAATAAAAACAGTAATCGATCTGTCTTTAATAACTTAACAATAAAAAAAGTCAAATAGCCGACAGTTAAAAACAAACTACTTACTTGCGCAGTCTATGCAGACTTTTTTATCATGTTTAATGCGGCCATACTCCATAACAGTCATTTCCCCGCATTCTTCACAGACGAAACTATTAAAGCTATGTGGATGCTCATCAGGTCTGTAATCAAATACTTCTGAAATATTGATAAGTTTCTCATCAGGGGCACTCATTACGTTAACCACCAATGGATCAACAACTTCATCAGGTACTTTACTTGCAGGAATACCCTTTTCACGGTAATCCTTAAAAAAGGAAGTCTGCTTATTTGCCTGCATAGCTTCAGCCTTTGGAGTAACCCTAACCGCTTTGCCCTTTGCCCTGTCGATAACTGTAACGGCCCATTTGCCCTTATGCGTTTTCTTAATATTTCCTTTACCGAAAGTTGTACCAAGAATTACCTGCAGACCATCTGCATAACACGTCGCACAATGATTGTCGCCAATATCAACAATAGCCACAATCTGACCGTCTGCGGCACGTTCAATTCCCAGTTTGTTAAGTGCTGCTGCACCCACTCTCAGTCCCATCGGCATTGCCGGACATTTATGACCATGAAATTTCTGCCCGAATTCGAGCCAGTCTTTTGGATTTACCATAACTTAAATTTTTAAATTGTTTATATCTGTTCATTCCACAGGTCTATTGTCACATAAAAAACAATTGTACCTGTAGTGTTAAAAAATAATCTTTTCTCTTCCTGTTATAATCCACGATTCCATTATCAATCATGAATTTCAGGTTATCACCTTTTAGCAGGTAATTGTATCCGAGATGAAGAGTATGCGAATTTTCAGTATTAATTATAAGGTCATTATAATTATCCCAGGAAGCCACCAATTGACTTTTTCCCAGATCTGCGGCTGCCAGTAAATACCATCCGTCAGCTTTCATCCCATCCAGGTCGGCCCAGGTATATTCAGCCTGCAACTGTATAATATTTAAATTCAGACTGGCAAAAAGATTATACCGGAAATCTTTACCACTGTAAACAATTGAATCAGGCAGAATCCGTGATAAATGTATTTGACCGGCCTTCCTGAACATAAACGAATATCCCATATAAAGATGATTGTTCAACAAATTCAATGCGGCTTTATGTGTAAGAAGCACCCCGTTGTTAATTAAGTTATATTCTTTTATGCCATTTCCGTTAAAAGCACCTCCCCATATATGCCATTTGTTTCCAGCAGGACCATAATTTGCCTCTATACCAATATCCCGCCCGCCCAGGGTGCCGTCAGGTATAAGAACATTACTGACGTTCGCCCTTTCAACCACCGGGATTGTATAATCAGGCTGAGACCACTGAAGACCAAACTGGGGAACAAACTGACCAAATTTAATCTGCAAAAGGCCCTGTCTGTAAAAAGACATCACATCCTGTAAAACGAATTTCTCAGACTGGTTGCTTGAAAGAGTTGTCTGTAACTTAAATCCCCAGTGTTCATTAAACCCCGGAGCTGATTGCACCCATAGTTTCATTCTGCGTACCGAGAATGAATTAATATTATTGAAATTACCGGTAAACCGAAGCTGGGAATAACCATTCCAGCTTACAGGTGATTTCCCTTTTCCTGCATCAGGCTGAGCCTGGAGACTTATTTCAGTCAGTAAGATAATGGACAGCAGCAATAATCTTCTCATTATTCCATTGTCATTTTCAGTTAAAAAAAGAATTCAGTACCGGCCAGCTAAGTTTAACCGCCATAAGTAATAAGATGACAGCCAATATTTTTTTAACAGTGTCCGGATTAAGATTTTTTTGCATAAATCTCGTTCCCAGCATGGCCCCGGCCAATCCGCTGATAGCAGCTATTAACGATAGTTTCCAGTCAACTGCTCCTATACTCCAGTAAGTAAGGAATCCTGAAAAAGAAGAAAAAGGAACTACAAAAGCAGTAATTGCTGTTATCTTCTTTGGATTCAAACCTATCATGAGAAGAAGAGGCGAAATTATACCTCCTCCCCCTATGCCCATCATGCCCGATAACAAACCTGCGAGAGAACCGATCAGGAACAGTTTAATGACAGGATTATCTTCCCGGTAACTGGCGGATTTCTTTTTTTTATGAAAAAGAAACATG
>DATFLA010000201.1:0-2142 GCA_035268305.1 Bacteroidales bacterium
GTGGCAGATAGCCGGCCAGGACTGATTTTGTCTGAAATCCTGAGGCTATTTTATCAGTACGGGCTGCCTTTATATCATTCTTATTATTCAGTGCCGACTGAATGCACAGGGGCAAAGTTATAGAATTAACCTGTGCATTTACTGTGAAAGAGACTATGATAAATAATATTGAGATGATTAGCTTTCTCATGTGATATTGTTTTTTATTTTATACCCTGAATACCGAAGCCGGTTCCACCTTCCCGATAGTTCTTATTGAAAAGAAGAGAGAGCTGCCTACGGAAATAAATACGGTTACCATGAAAAGAATAAAATACTGTAACAAGGAATAACTTATTACAAGCCCGGCTTTGGAAACACCGAGCTTAAATCCGGCAAGAAGTATAAAAGCAAGCAGATACCCTGTTACTGCAAACAAAAAAGACTGGGTCAGGATCAGTTTTGTAATATACCAGTTTGTGGCCCCAATGGCCTTCAGTGTACCATAATCCTTTACCCTGTCGATAGCTGAAGAATAAAGTGTGAGCCCTATTATGAAGAAGCCGCTTATTACGGCAAATATGACAAGTGACCCTATGCTTGTCCCAATGTTTGAAGAAATTGTGATATATGATACAGTAGCCTTTTCCAGCTTTTCAGCACTCCAGGCCCGTATACCATAAATTGACCTGTTAATATTATTCACAACATCATCAGTATTAAAACCGGGCATTACCCGAACTGCAACGGCGTTTACCTTTGTGTCGGACATGGATGTATAATACCGGGCTCTTGAGAGTGAAGTATAAATAAAAGAACCTCCGAATCCCCGGGCATTTTTTGTCTGCACCCTAACTATAGCACTTTTACCATTTATCTCAACCCTTGTTCCTTTATCAACAGGATAATCATATACAGGCCTGTCAAAATAATCCGTTGAAATTGCCTCATCTTCACTGAGGTCCAACAGCTTACCATCAACAATCTTATCCGGTTCAGGTCCTGCCACAAAAAGCGGAGGATCGCTGCCTATAAGGATAACCGGAGATATCTTTCCGTTGGGAAACTTGACAGATCCTCCTGCAACAATAATAGGATAAGTGTTTTTCACTCCCTTTATGCTTCTGAGTTCCGTAACTATCCCTTTATCTATCTTACCCAGTTCATTGGCATTCCTGGTTATATTGTCAACAACCCATATCTGTGCAATATCATTGCGTGAGTTTGAGATCAACCCTCCCATTAGACCTGTCAGGAACTGAAAAATCCCTATTTGCTGACCAATGAGAAAGATGCTAACTACTATGCCTATTATCACTCCAATACTCTTTACCTTGTCATACCGGATGAACCTGATTGCGGTTTTAATCATGACACTGTTATTTAACTTTAATTACACACTCTACCCTGGAATTAAGGATAATATTAGAAGGCGAAGACAATGATACCTTTACCTGCCTTACCCTCCTGTCTTCCTGTTCCCCTGTTTTCCCTGAAAACAATGACTTGGGAGTAAGGTAGGGAGAAACAAAAACAAGTTTCCCGGCTGCCAATAACGAATCGCTTCCAATGTATCTTATCTCAGCATCCTGCCCTATCTTAATACGGTTGGCAAAAAGCTCATCAACTTCTGCCCTGACAATTTCAGGACCTGAAGGGGCCAGCTCGGCATAAGAGCCCAGCTGCGACACTGATGAACCGGGCTTGGCATCAATGCTTAACAGTATCCCGTCATAGGGAGAACGCAAAACCTTCTTACCGGCATTCACTGTTGCGATACGAAGATTTTCCCGGTCTCCTTCGAGGGTGTTTTGTTCAATACCCAGGCTGGCAGCAGCTTTAAGAGTATCGAGTATCAATGACCGTACCTCTGTTTCAAGATCATCCAGGTTGTTAGCTGTTTCAGCTCCCTTTCCAAGAAGATCCCTTGTGGATCTGAGCAGCTCTGACTTCCTTTCAAGCCTGACCCTGGCGTCCTTTAAAGTCAGCCTTGCCATTTCCACCTGTCCTTCCTGAGAAAGTACCTCCGACTTAAACTGCTTTATATTTAACTGATCTGTTTCATCGTCGAGCTTAACAACAGGATCATTTACCTTAACATGATCGCCTTCTTTCCTGATCACTTCCTTTACAATACCACCGGTAGCTGCTGCCAGATTAATA
>DATFLA010000202.1:0-5079 GCA_035268305.1 Bacteroidales bacterium
GAAAAAGCATGATGAGGGTGAAGTATTTTTTCATTTCAATAAGGGTGGATTATTTCTGATAATAATATTTTTGTGAATTCTTTTTCCATTTTGTTCTTTTCCTGATCAGGATTTTAGACTTTCATAGAAGCCGTCCCATAAATCTGTAAATGATTCTTTTATATCGCCTGCCGGTCTGTTACTCATTATTATATTAAGCCCTATGCCATTTCCTGAGAATATGAACATTTTAGCCAGATGACCGGCAGCCATCAATGATTTTATCTCACCGGATGCCATGGCTCTTTCAATAGCCATTGTCCATTGTTCAAGCTCGTATTCCCGAGCCTTTTGTATCTTATTGTGGTATTCCGGGATCATTCTGAGAGCATCAAACAGGGGATACAGATAATTAAAGTCGGGAATTTCCCTGATGCTCAGGCTGCCATTGATATCCGTCAGTTCAGTTACCATCTTTCCCAGGTCGTTTATGTGGTCGTGATAAAAACGGAAAAGAGATTCTTGCGAATAAGCACCAAAATCGAATACTATCATCTTTGTGAAAAAAGTATCAATTACCTCAAGGAAGAGTGATTCCTTGCTTGTGAAATAATGATAAAATGCACCTTTGGACAGTCTTGTCGTTTCTACTATTTCTTTCAGGGTAACGTCCTTAAAGCTTTTCCTGAGAAACAGTTTCAGACATTCTCCAAGTATAAAATCTTTTGTTGTATTCATAAACCGACCGTTTGGTATGTAAATATATACACTTACTCTTATAAAACCAAAAAAAATACTGACAGGGGATAAGAAATATGGCAGCCGCAAGGATCAGGTCATTATATCACAGAGAATTAATTTCTTCCCTGTAAAAGCTGCACTGGTCTTTGCGGCCGTCGATATGTTTGCTTATCTTTTTCTGAAGTCACTTAAATAGGGACGTCATAAAAGATACTGATATTAAACGGGCATAATTTATTTTGCGGGTGTGATTACAATATTCCGGTATTCGATAGGTCCGTGGTCCCCCTGGAGAAGTATCGGCCCCGGCTCACCCTCGTTGCTGTCTAAGGCACCACCTGTAATTCCAGGTATCAGGGCATCACATATAATTGTTTTGCCGTTGGCTACGATAGTAACACGTCTTCCAACAAGAGTAATGTCATAGGAATTCCATTCACCAGCGGGATTAGCGGCATCCTGGTTTGGAGTCAGGAATCCGTAAACACCACCGAACAGAACTGAGGAGGGTTCCTCACCCTTGCTGTCGATGACCTGTACTTCATACCTGCCTCTCAGGTATACTCCGCTGTTACTTTCCGAAGGGTATTTAAACTCAATATGAAGTTTGAAATCTTCGAACTTTTCTTTTGTCATTAAGTTCGATCCAGATTTGGGGCTTTTAAGTACGCCATTCTCAACAACCCATTGGTTTTGTGGTCTTTGTGTCACCCAGCCGTCAAGATTCTTCCCGTTGAATATTTTTATTGGTTTACCCCATACAGGTGGATTCTTCCTTTCAAGTGTCGGGGCTTTAACGCCGGTAAAAGGATGAGATTTTCCATAACTGTCGGTGATTGTACCCGTAAGTTTTCCATTTTCAAGGGTGCCTTCAAGGACAACATCATTGTTTCCTGTTTCCCACTGTGGAGGAATGCTAAAACTGACCTTGTTATTCTCAAAATTTATTTTGGCTACAGGGCGTGCACTCCCGGCATAGCTGACAAAATAACCTACAAGTGTTTTTACTCCTGAGAGCTTAACCTCCATCCACGACGGAGCAGAATATTTACCCATGTTTAATGTGAGGTCCCAGTGGCCGATGATAGGTGATGTGCCTACCTGGGCTTTTAAATTGGTGCTCCAGGAAGACATGACTACAACCAGGACGAAGGAAAGTGTACTTAAGAATACCTTTCCGGAAGAAAATGAATAGGATCTACTTTGTTTCATGTTGTTTTATTTAAAATGAATTTGTTAAAAATACTTATTCCTGACTAAACTTGTTCACTAATGGTTTCTTAATTAAACTTAAATCATGTATATATTTATTTCGCATGTGTTGTAATTATCACGTAATTAGGTCTTTGATGGTGTTGCTTAATTTTAGTGTTTTTTGAATACAATATTTAATGTAACACTGTCATCTATAACTTTCCCGTTTCTTGATCCGGGTTTCCATCCGGGTCCCGATAAAATTAATCTGCCGGCCTCTTTTGAGAATGCCCTTCCCGGGCTTTTTAATATTCGCATACTGTCAATCTTTCCCTGGGTATTAATCCTGAAGTTCAGGGTGACAGCCAGGCTTTCCTGTTCTGGAAGGGTATCAGGTCTGCGGATATTATCATAAATATATTTCTCGAATGCTTTGATTCCGGCGAGCGGTTCCGGTGGAACATACTTCCCCCTTATTCCCGCACTTTTTTGAACCGGTAATCCTGTGACTGCATCAGCATCAATCCTTGCACGTACTGCCCTTGCTTCCTGCCTTTTTCCAATCGGTACTTCTTCCACCTGTCCTTTCTGTAGTTCTTTCCCGACTTCCATTTCTGCATTTTCCTCATCTTTCACCCGGGCGTCACTTGCAGTTACGGTGATATTCTTCTTTTCCCGTGCAATTGAAGGAGCAGGATTTCTTTTCTCTTTTTCATGTGCCTTGCTATGTAATGCTTCACCTTCATTTATTTCCATAACTTTTTTTTCATGCAGCTCCTGTATCCTGTTCCCTTGTTTCCTGTTTCTCTCTATTACAAGGAAGACGGAGGATACTACCATTAAAGCGGCAATGGAAGCGGCAATACGGTATACTGTCATTCTTCTTTTGCGTGTTACCCTCTTATCAAGTCTTTTTTGAAGAGTGGCCATATCATTATTTATATCCCCGGGGGGGAACATCTCAAATCCTTCAGCTGCTTCTTCTGCAAAAGGATCTTTCTGGAGACCTCTCTCGAAAGAGTTCTTCTCTTTTCCTGTCATTTTATCGCTTCTGTATTGAATAAAATCAGGAAAGATATTCCTTTTATTTTTCTTCTTCTCCGACATGTTTTTCTTCAAGACAAATTTTCAGGTTACGCTTTGCATTCTGAAGATGACTTTTTACTTTCATTTCATTTGTCCGGAGCATGACAGCAATTTCACTGTAACATCTGTTTTCATAATAGAATAACCTTATACAGTCTTTTTGTTCATTTTTCAGCCGCTCAATACAATCTTTAAGAGCTTCCTCCATATTATTTTCATCGTCATCAATAGGATGCAGATTCAGTGTATTTTCCATAAAAACCGACTGGTCTGTCAGCCATTCTTTATAGTTCTCGTTTTTTACCCTGTTGGCTCTCAGTTGCATCAGGCAATAATTTCGTGCTACAACGTGAAGCCAGTTTTTAAAGTTGTGAATTTTGTGTCGGGGAATCTCAGCAGCAATCTTTTCGAAAATCTGCATTACTGCATCCATAGCCTCTTCACGGTCTTTCAGGTATTTAAGACACAGACCATAAACAAGATGCATATAGCCGGAATAAAGATTCCCCAGGATGTTCAGGTTGCCTGTGGATATAAATTCTCTTATCATCTCCTCATCAGGCATCTGATTACTCTTCATCCGCTGTTTCAGGAATCTCATCTTGTTATGGCTTTCCCTTAAAATGTTATCAAATCATTATAAAATTAAGATAAATGCACATAAATCTGAACTGATAGCTCCGGAAAATCTGTTTGTATTTACTCCGAATCAAAAAATTGCCAACTGGAACTCTTCTCCGGAACTCGTCAATACAAGGATGATCAAAATGAATAATGTCTTCCGTCTTACATATGAAAGGGAATAAAAAATGATTTTTTATGGAATATCAGTCGCTACTGCATCATAAAGGAAAAGTTCAACCAAATACTTGTTATTATGAAAAAGAAAATATCACTTATGGCAGTAATGTTCCTCGCGATTGTTATTATGGCTTTCAGGGGATCGGTCACTATCACGGGTACAGTAACTGATGAAAACAGTAATCCTGTAACCGGTGTAAGCATTATTATTAAAGGAACAGCTATCGGCACCCTTACAGGACAGGATGGCAGGTATTCAATAACATCGGTTAATGAGATAAGAAACCTTGTCTTTTCCTGTCCTGGCTATAAAACAGTCGATGTGCCGGTTGGTAAAAGAAATGTTATCAATGTCAGTCTGAAGCCAGGAGGCAATTCACTGCCTGAGATAGTTTCGGATAATTATTCTATTCCCTCAGAACATGGTCACAAGTCTGAAAAAATGCTGATCTCTGCTTCAGTGAAGGGGAGTCCAGGGATACCTGCATTCAGAAGGTATTCAGGCAATTTCAATACTGAGGCTTATGCGCCTGTTAATGAAAATGTTTTCAGATATGTAAAAGCAAATCCCCTGTCAACATTTTCGATTGATGTGGACCATGCCTCGTATTCAAATATCCGCAGGTTTATAAATAACGGGGAATTACCTCCGGCAGATGCAGTAAGGATAGAGGAGATGATAAATTATTTCAGGTATAACTATCCTCAATCATTTGGAACACATCCTTTTTCTGTAAGCACTGAAATGGCTGTTTGTCCCTGGAACAGAAATCACTACCTGATGCAGGTTGGACTTCGCGCAAAGGATATTGAAAAGACCGGTTTTCCGCCATCCAATATTGTATTTCTTATTGATGTATCAGGTTCGATGAATGCACCAAATAAGCTTCCTTTACTCAAATCAGCTTTCGGTTTGCTTGTTAATGAGCTAAGACCACAGGACCGGGTGGCAATTGTAGTGTATGCCGGAGCAGCAGGACTGGTGCTTGAATCAACACCGGGCAACAGGAAGGAAAAGATACTCGCAGCTCTTGATAATCTTGAAGCAGGAGGATCAACGGCCGGAGGAGCAGGACTGAAACTTGCCTACAGGGAGGCAGAACGAAATTTCATTGAAGGAGCAAATAATCGTATTATTCTTGCTACCGATGGTGATTTTAATATAGGGGAATCGAGTAATGGTGCCATGGAAAGACTTGTTGAAGACGAACGTGATAAAGGTGTGTTTATTACAGTCCTGGGCTTTGGGATGGGTAACCTAAAAGATGATAAGATGGA
>DATFLA010000203.1:0-5216 GCA_035268305.1 Bacteroidales bacterium
TATCACCTGTTAATCCTGATGTTCTTTATATAATTATGGAAGCCGCTGAGGACGCCGGCGGATTCTTCAGATCGACCGACCGTGGCGCTTCGTGGCAAAAGATGAACAGCTATACATCCAGCGGACAGTATTTCAATACGATCGTATGTGATCCCGTTGATGTCGATAAAGTATACAGTCTTGAGACTGTCTCGAAGGTCACATCCGACGGGGGTAAAACATGGAGCACCGTAGGTAACAACGAAAGACATGTTGACGACCATGCAATGTGGATCGACCCTGGTGACACCAAACACTTCTATATTGGCGGTGATGGAGGTATCTATGAAAGCTTCGACAACGGTGCCAATTTCATTTTCAAATCTAACCTTCCCGTCCCTCAGTTCTACAGGGTTAGCGTAGATAATGCCCTGCCATTCTATAATATTTACGGGGGAACACAGGATAATAACTCTATGGGCGGCCCTTCACAGAATATTAACCGCGACGGAGTTGTTAACGACGAATGGACTGTGACTGTAGGCGGCGATGGCTTCTGGGTTGCCAATGATCCTGAAAATGACAATATAGTATATACAGAATCACAGTATGGCAATGCAGCCCTATGGGATAAAAAGAGCCACGAATCTGTTGGTATAAGACCCGTACCAAAAGAGGGTGAGAAAACTTTCAAATGGTACTGGGATACCCCTCTTATTATAAGTCCGCATAACAGCAGTACAATTTATATGGCTGCCAACAAGGTATTTAAAAGTACCGATCGCGGAAGATCATGGGAAGAAATATCAGGCGATCTTTCACGTAACGAGGACCGTAACCAGTTCAAGGTTATGGGTAAATACTGGAGCATAGATGCTGTGGCAAAAGACGTATCCACTTCCCTGTGGGGACTAATTGTTTCACTGGCAGAATCACCTGTTAAAGAAGGCCTTATCTATGCCGGAACAGACGACGGCGTGATTGCAGTGACTGATGACGGAGGTAAAAACTGGACAAAAATAACATCTTTCCCAGGAATCCCTGAGTATACCTATGTAAGTGATATCCTTCCCGATAAATTTGATGAAAATGTCGTTTACGCCACATTCAATAATATGCTCAGCGATGACTTCAAACCATATATTCTGAAGAGCTCAGATAAGGGTAAGACATGGGTATCGCTGTCTAATAACCTTCCTGCCAACGGAAGCATACATACCATTGAACAGGACTATGTTAATCCTGACCTTCTGTTTACAGGATCCGAGTTCAGTTTCTATTTCTCGGTGGACGGAGGAAAAGACTGGGTTGAGTTTCATAACGGAATGCCCACAATTGCCGTAAGGGATATAGCAATACAGGAGCGCGAGAGTGACCTGGTGCTGGCTACCTTCGGGAGGGGTTTCTACGTACTTGATGATTATTCCCCACTAAGAAAGTTCAAGAAGGAATTGCTCAATGAGCCAGGTTATATCTTCCCGGTGAAGGATGCAAAAATGTATGTACAGTCGCGTGGCCGTGATAACCAGGGATCGATGTATTTCAAAGCTCCCAATCCTCCTTTCGGTGCCACATTCACATATTATGTTAAGGATGTACCCAAAACAGCGCGGGAGATAAGACATAAAAAGGAAAAGGAGCTTTTCGATAAAGGTGAACCAATACCCCAGCCGTCAGTAGAGGAACTCAATGCAGAGGAGAAGGAAGTAAAACCATATTTTATCTTCACAATAACCGACGATCATGACAATGTAGTAAAGAGACTGTATAAGGGAGCCTCCAAAGGGATTAACAGGATAACCTGGAACTTCTCCTATGAGAGCTTCACACCCGTGACAACAACAAAATACAATCCAACCGGATCAGGCAGATCAGGAAGACGATACGGAGGGGGCATACAGGCCATGCCAGGAACATATAATGTTTCTCTTGCCATGGTTGCCAAAGGAGAGACAAAACAGCTCAGCGGGCCGGTACCTTTTAACTGTAAACCACTCGGACTGGCAACCTTCCCTGCCACAGACCTTAAGGCAAAATATTCATGGATAGGTGACGCATCTGATTTCGCAAGGACAATGTACGGAGCCATAAGCTACACTTCCGAGCTTGTCGACCATGTTAACGCTATGATGCAGGCAATAAGCCAGACACCGGAAGCTACAGCCGATATGATGAAGGAAGCAGAAAGGATCAACAGCGAACTGGAAGATATCCAGTTCCGTATCAACGGTCCAAGGGCCAAGGCCAGCTCCGAGGAACTGCCTCCCATGCAGGTACCGCTCAGGGAAAGACTCGGCGAGATAACATATTCAACTTACGGAACAAGCGGAGATATCACAACTACCGCCAAACAACAGCTTGATATACTGAGGAAAGAGTTCCCGCCTGTACTTGCAAGGATCAAGAAAGCAGGTGAAGACTTAAAGGCTCTCGGTAAAAAACTTGATGCCGTAAAAGCACCATGGACACCGGGAAGAATTCCGGAGTTATAATATCGCTGACAGTTGGTTTTTTACTGTTGCTATTATTCATATTATTTATTAATCTTGTTTAAGAAATATATAAACTAAAAGTTTCAACATTTAAAATATTAAACTATGAGCAGACCAGTTACACTATTTACAGGCCAATGGGCCGACCTTCCATTTGAAACCTTATGTGAGAAAGCCAGGGATTTTGGATATGAAGGCCTGGAACTTGCCTGCTGGGGTGATCACTTCGAAGTAAATAAAGCAGATGAAGCTTATTGCAGGAAAAAAAGAGCCACTCTCGATAAATACGGACTTAAGGTTTTTGCACTGTCGAATCACCTTGTAGGACAGGCTGTATGTGACCGTATCGACCAGAGACATAAAAGTATCCTGCCGGCCTATGTATGGGGCGATGGTGATCCTGAGGGAGTAAGGCAAAGAGCTGCACAGGAAATGGTAAAAACAGGAGAAGCTGCTAAAAGATTCGGAGTGGATCATGTAAATGGTTTTACAGGAAGCTCAATCTGGCATCTCCTTTATTCCTTCCCGGCAGTACCAAAAGAGATGATAGATGCAGGATATAAGGATTTTGCCACCAGATGGACTCCCATACTTGATAAATACCACGAACTGGGAGTGGTCTTCGGCCTCGAGGTACATCCTACCGAAATAGCATTCGATATAGCCTCAGCCAGGAGAGCCCTGAAAGCTATTAACAACCATCCAAACTTCGGTTTCAACTACGACCCTTCCCATATGGGCTACCAGGGTGTTGACTATGTTGAATTCATTTATACCTTCGCCGATAAGATCTTCCATGTTCATATGAAGGATGTATACTGGTCAAGCGTACCCACTGAAGCAGGTGTATTCGGAGGTCATACCGATTTTGGAACCAAAGGACGCTACTGGGATTTCAGAAGTCTTGGACACGGCCGGATCAATTTTGAAGAAATAATAAGAGCCCTCAACAGGATCGAATATGATGGTCCTCTGTCAGTTGAATGGGAAGACAGTGGTATGGACAGGGAATTTGGTGCAAAGGAAGCATGTGCCTTTGTTAAAAAGGTTGATTTCCCTTCATCGAATATTGCCTTTGATGCTGCATTTGAAAAAAAGTAGTCTTTTAATGACTGTATGACGTTATAAAATAACCAGTTACACATGGAAAAAATTAAAATGGGAATGATAGGCGGTGGCATTGGTGCTTTTATAGGCGATGCCCACCGCCGTGCTTCCAGAATATGCAACGATTTTGAACTTGTCGGCGGAGTCTTCGACTCCGATTATGGCAAAAGCAGAGAGTTTGCCAGGTCAGAAGGGATAAGTGACAGTCGCTGCTACGAAAGTGTTGATGCCCTTATCAGGGAAGAGCTGGCTCTGCCAGCTGCAGAGAGAATGGAAATTGTCTCTGTAGTTACTCCCAATGCCCTTCATTTTCCTTTTGCAAAAAAACTTCTCGATAATGGCTTTCATGTCGTATGTGAAAAACCTATGACAATGACAGTTGCTGAGGCTGAGGAACTGGAAAGAAAAGTGGCAGGGAAAAAACTGACCTTTGCCCTTACACATACTTATACCGGTTATCCTATGGTTCGCCAGATGAGAGAAATGATCTCCGAAGGGGTTCTCGGTACTATTCAGCGTATCGACGCTCAATACTACCAGGGGTGGATTAACTCAATAATCCATGGTACTGACAGCCGGATAACAGGTGTGTGGAGACTCCAGCCCGAACACGCCGGGGTGAGCAGCTGTATGGGCGACATAGGAGTACATGCATTCAATCTTATTGAGTTTACAACAGGTCTTGAAGTAAAGGAAGTACTGTCTGATCTTAACCCTGTAAAGGAAGATGTGTCACTCGATCTCGATGGAACAGTACTTGTACGATTCGGGAATAACTTAAAGGGAGTGATCAGAGCCAGCCAGGTTTGCGGTGGCGAGGAGAACAACCTCACCATAGCCGTGTACGGATCAAAAGCCAGCTTCAAATGGTCGCAGGAAGATCCCAACTTCCTTTACATGCTAAGCGACTCCGAACCGACGAGGATATACAAACCTGCCCACGGATATAATTCAACGCTTGCTGAAGCCTCTCATACAATGCCATCGGGTCATCCGGAGGGGATATATGAAGCCCTGGCAAATATCTACATAGGAACAGCTAAGTCTGTACGTGGTGAAAAATTCGATCCGGCTGAATTCCCGACAGTTCACGACGGGGTGAGAGGAATGAAATTTATCCATGCCGTTGTTGAATCGAATAAGAAAGGTAATTCCTGGATTAAACTCTAAGATAACCAGTTGGTGCCGGTTTATAACCGGCATCCTCTTATCAGCACGGATTGCAATTCCGCGCTAACAAATGAACGGTATGCTGTTGGCGCCGGTTTATAAGTGGTGTTACCTTATCAGCACGGATTGTAATTCTGCGCTAACAGAATAAAGTAAAACCGGTAATATTATCTCAAAAAAATAAAAGCCTTAACCACAGAGGTCGAAGATGTCTCAAAAGAGACAAGATGTAACCGCAGAGTTCGCAAAGGTAAAACGCAAAGGAATGAATTTAAGATTCTTCTCAGGGTACTTTGCGTATTCTTTGTGCACTTTGCGGTTAAACAGGACTTATCGGATAGCCTTAATTATTATTTCTTCTTTTTCCTCAGGATAAGAAAGGCACCTCCGCCAATAACAACGACGGCACCAGCTACTATGCCAATGATTGCACCTGTGCTCATACCGGTGTTCTCATCTTCTGCTGAA
>DATFLA010000204.1:0-2760 GCA_035268305.1 Bacteroidales bacterium
CCAGGCCGAAATGGATAATATCAT
Organism: Bacteroidales bacterium; assembly: GCA_035268305.1. Classification (GTDB taxonomy): domain Bacteria; phylum Bacteroidota; class Bacteroidia; order Bacteroidales; family VadinHA17; genus LD21. The sequence continues at coordinate 25 of DATFLA010000204.1, forward strand.
CTGAAGTAGAAAGATATCCCCTGTAAGGAAAGTTCTCACGTACCTGTTGTTTCCCGTTTTCATACCATATAATGGCATCTGCTCCAACAGCACCGGTATTCATCGAATCGCCAAGTATTTTAATTTCAAGGAAGTGTCCTGTCTCCGGATTCTTCTCTCTTTCGTTATTCCTGTAAATGAGAGCTTCATCGTTTATATTATTTACGACAAGATCAAGATCACCGTCATTATCCAGGTCGGCCCATGCTGCGCCGTTTGAAAAAGTAGGAAGGGACAGTCCCCACTCTGTTGACATATCGGTAAAAGTAAGGTTCCCATTATTTTTAAAAAGATAATTATGGATCTTAACTTCCGGGATCTGGCCTATCAGATCTGATTTTGAAGCCGTTTTCCATGCTTTCATCCTGTACATACCAAAGTCATGATCCGTTATGTCTCTTGGAAATCCGTTAGCTATAAAGAGGTCGTTGTACCCGTCGTTGTCGAAGTCGGCCAGTAAAGGCGTCCAGCTCCAGTCTGTTGCTTCTATTCCTGAAAAATATGCTGTTTCGCTATATACGGGCATCCCTGATGTATCGTGAGTGCCCTGGTTAACCTGCAGTGTGTTACGGGTATACTGGTAGCCATAGCCAAATCGTTCCGTGTTCTGGTAAAACTGATAACTGGCCGGGGCCAGCATCATTTTTTTCCTGTAATTGTCCTCAGGGTTCATGTCGAGAGTTATGAAATCTATCAGTCCGTCATTGTTTATATCGGCGGCATCATTGCCCATTGCGCTGTTAGAGGTATGTTTGAAGCATGATGTTATCATGTTGGAAAAGGTGCCATTCCTGTTATTTATCCAGAGCAGATCGTTGGTGAGATAATCATTACTTATGTAGATATCGGACCACCCGTCATTATTGACATCGGTAATTGTTGCCTGGTTGCCGTAACCTTCAGTTAATATGCCCGACTGAAACGAGACATCTGTAAATACCGGATGGCCGGTTATGCTGTCGTAATCATTCCTGTAAAGTCTTCCCGAACATGTACCCGGTTCATTATGCCTGATCCTGTGGAAGATATATGGTGAGTTGCGATCGTTGATATCATTTACGGTAAGGTAAACATCAAGGTCGCCGTCGTTATCATAATCGAAGAAAGCCGCCTGGGTTGTATGGCAACTGTCATCAAGGCCATATTCTGCCGCCATATCTTTAAAGTGGGGAATGTTGTTTTCATCATTACCCTGGTTTATATACAGTATATTTTCCCTCAATTGCGGATTACTACTGATGGTAGCCGATATATAAATGTCTTTTTTCCCGTCATTATTAATATCAACCATAGCTACTCCCCGGCACCATTTCTCTTCACCTTCCGTACCTGATACCAGGGTCACATCGCTGAACCGGAAGTTGCCCGTGTTAAGATACAGTTTACAAGACACCATGTTGCCTGTAAAAAAGATATCAGCCAGACCGTCATTGTTCACGTCGGCAATGCCTACTCCCCCCCCGTTAAAAATATTACCATTATCGAGTTGATTTACAGAATCATTCTCAACAATAAGATTATTGAAATGAATACCTGAATGAGATGAACGTATTTGTTCGAATTGCGGTTGTCTGCTGATACATGAGGTTGCCATAAAGCATATAAGCAGATATATACCCTGCCCCAGGTGTTTCTTAGGTGAGAAAAATCGCATAGTTTGTCAGTAGAATAGTTTACCTGTGCTCACATAGCCCAGGGTTTAAAAGAATAAACAATCGGATGTGATCATGGTTCATTTCCGGAAGTTGATTCTGCTGACAATATATATTTCGCGGTATTGCTTTTATTATAATCACCTGGGATACAGGTATCCTGCCAGTTTCTCCAAAACTTCGGCATCCACTTTGATCTGCTCCTGTGCCTCGGTCCAGTTGCGTTGTTCGACAGCTTCCCTGATGCCGGGTAATGTTTTTACTCCATAACCTGTATAATAGCCCGGAGCATAAAGGATATTCCTGTACCATGGTCTTCGGGGCAGCCCTTTTTCAGCAAGAAGCTGCTGTTCGCCTTTGTATAGAAGTTCATTAAAGGCAACCGGAGAGTGTCCCGATTCCATGTTGTTCTGATATTCCAAGTTAAGACTGTCGATACTGCCGGCCAGTCGCTGGAGGGCATTTTGTAACGGAGCGAAATCGAGAAAAGGCACTTCTTTTTTTGTCTTTGGCTCGATATATCCCTTTGTGGGATCATCGCCTGCAGCATAGCTTCCTGTATTGATCAGCATATTCTCCACCATGGTGCTTTTACGGATACCCTCGAGAAGGTTCATGACTTCTTGCGAATATATGCTTGCGGTTTTGTGCAGGTTGGAATAATCGAATGGCAGTATATCTGCATTGGCCATCCTCAGCACAGCATGCCCGACGGTATTTGCCAGGGTAGCGCAGTATACGAATCCAGGATCAATGAACCTTGTATACATGTCATAAGAATCGTAAATAGAATGATAAGCACCTGATCCGTCTTCACCACCATAACCAATGTTAAGTGATGGTACGCCGGCATGCTGGATAAAAGATGAATAATCGGAACCTGATCCCATGGCTCCCAGTTCGAGATTTTTCCTGTTCAGTATTTCCTCTTTTTCATTTGATGTGCGTGCATTGATGGCATCGTTGGCCCTCCTTCTTTCAAATACGCTTACGCCTGTCTGGGGGTCAGTGATCTGTTTTGATATCTCATCCACCAGTGTCTCGA
>DATFLA010000205.1:0-2454 GCA_035268305.1 Bacteroidales bacterium
CTCGGCTATAGCCAGGTTATCATTTTTTACTGCAATGAGAAGGGGTGTTTCCGAATTTGATGTTGCCTTGTTGATGTCGGGATTATAATGAAGGAGAGTCCTCACTGCAGCGGTCCGATTATTGGCTATTGCGAAAATCAGGGGAGTTGCTCCCTGGCCCGTTTCCGCATCAACATCAGCTCCTTTGTTTATCAGCCTTGTTATTTCGGATGTATATCCTTTTGATGCTGCCATCATGAGGTTGTAATCAAGTGCTCCGTCATAAATGACCGGGATATAATCCGAAGTATCAATACTTGTATATAATACAAGAGTATCCTGTTCATGGATTTGCCCCTGTATTTTAGAACAGCTTACCAGTAAGATAATTACCAGTAAGCTTTTTACTATTCTAACCATGCTTTCCGGCATAGGTACAAAGTTAATTTTTTGGCTAATATTTTTATATTCCACACCGGGAAATCGAAATAATTTTTGTTTTGCAATTGTTTATATCATACTATAGCGGTTGCAAAGATGTTATAAATTGGAAACAAATTATAATTATCCGGGTAAAACAGTGCTATTAAATGTATGTAATTAATAAACATAATTCATGCCAAATAATCGGATGGAACGAAATTACCTTGATTTTTTAAGTTAATAACCGGTGAGTTTTAAACTTAAAGTAATATTTAGACAATAATTGCTGGGAAAGAAAATAATACTTTTTATTTTTGTGGCGGGATAGAATAGATCTTTTTTGGGCAAATTCAGGAAAATATTATTAATTACAGTGTTTTTTTCGCTTGTGAGTTTTAATAAAGGTGCACAGGAAGATAAGATCGCATTTGCAGATAAACTCGTGCCCACAAATGTAAGACTTACAAATGATGATGTTACCGGTTTCGACAATAACAGGATTGACAGGGTTGTATATTCTTTCCTGCGAAAATGGTCAATTGCGGGAGCATCAGTTGCAATAGCGAAAGATGGAAAGCTTGTATTTGCAAGGGGATTCGGTTATATCGATACCGCTTTGAAAATACAGACCCAGCCCTATAATAAATTCAGAATAGCAAGTATTTCCAAGCTTGTAACAGCAACTGCAATAATGAAGCTATCAGAAGAAGGTAAGCTCTCTCTCGATGATAAGGTTTTCGGCCCTGAAGGCATTCTTAATGATAAATACTTTTCAAATCCAAAAGATAAAAGGGCATATGATATTACTGTTGAGCAGTTGTTGAGTCATGAGGGTGGCTGGACACAAAGATATGGAGATCAGATGTTCATGCCTATAACTATTGCGGATAAAATGGGACTGAAACCTCCGGTCTCAACAAAAGATATTGTCAGGTTTGCCCTTGACAGGCGACTTCAGTATACTCCGGGAAAGGGGAGATCATATTCTAACCTTGGTTACAGTATACTCGGACTGGTGATAGAAAAAATTACGGGTATGTCGTATGAGAACTATTGCCAGGAATATATTCTTCATCCGCTTGGGATATATGATATGTCGATCGCCGGGAATATGCCCTGGCAACGAGCCGTGAATGAAACTATGTATTATGAACCGGCTGATGTGCTTCCAAAACCATCGATCTATGGGACAGGAGAAATGTTGCCTCCAAGTTATGGAGGAAATGATATAACCGCACTTGGGGCTGCAGGTGCCTGGATAGCCACTGCTCCCGACCTTATGAGATTGTGTCTTTCTGTTGACGGTTTTAATACAAGGCCCGATATATTAAGCGATACGAGTATAAAATTTATGACCGACCGCTCCTATGGTTTTGCCCCCGTTGGATGGAAAGGTACTATCTATAACGGTAACTGGTGGAGAACGGGGTCATTCCCGGGTACTGCCGGAATGATGAAAAGACAGTCAAATGGCATATCATGGGTCGTATTGTTGAATTCCAGTGCATGGAATGGCCCGGAAATTTATTCCTATATAAGCAATATGATGTACAGGGTAATGTTGCGGATCAAAACATGGCCTGAAAATGATCTCTTTAATTATTCTTTACCGGTACCTCTAAAATACTCTCTGTCTGAAACTTCACATGATTGAACTATGTGTTTCTCAGTTAATGTAAACCTTGTAAAAGAGGAGCTAGAGAACAGGTATGGTGCGACTCTTATCGATCCTGATAAATACAGGCCGAGTTACTATTATCATGCTTTTGCCCTTCCCGAACTTCCGGCTGTCTGTTCAGGCTCGAATGAAAAGATAAAATTGCTTAAATGGGGACTGATACCTTCCTGGACACGTTCTGAAAAAGACGCTGCTGAAATAAGATTTAAAACATTTAATGCAAGAAGTGAGACCGTGGAAACGAAAAACTCCTTCAGGGCATCATTCAGTTCAAAAAGATGTATTATTCCCGTAAGAGGGTTCTTCGAATGGCAGCATGCAGGAAAGAGGAGGATACCCTGGTATATTTATTATCCTGGTAATGAAATTATGTC
>DATFLA010000206.1:0-2872 GCA_035268305.1 Bacteroidales bacterium
AAAGTACCGGAAAGAATAGGGATGGTACACTGCGTTGGATCGAGAGATGAGAAATCGGGTAATCTGTATTGTTCAAAACTATGTTGTGTGACAGCTGTGAAACAGGCTATTGAAATAAAGGAACATCTGCCGGAGTCGAGGGTTTTTTGTTTTTATATGGACATAAGGATGGCAGGTGCCATGTACGAAGAGCTGTATATGGAGGCACAGGAAAAATACGGGATTAGCTTTATCAGGGGCAAAGTATCGGAAGCAGGAGAGTCTATAAATAATACCCTTATTGTAAAGGTGGAAGACACACTGGCCGGCCGACCTCTAAAGATGGAACTAGATATGCTGATACTGATGGCAGGTATGGAGATATCGGAAGGCAGTCGCAGTATCGGTGGTATGCTTGGCCTTGAAACAGGTGATAACAGGTTTTTCAGGGCCAGGGATAAGCACTTCGGAAGTAACCTGAGTAATGTTGACGGTGTCTTCTATGCCGGTACATGCACAGCGCCGATGAATATAACCGATACAATTTCACATGCACGTTCTGCAGTGACAGAGGTGCTCGGATATTTAAAACGATAACCGGACAGTATGGCTGATTTCGGATTTACATTATCAAAAGGCAGGCAGATCGATTACGAGGCGAATGATAAGCGTATTGCCGAATATATCTACAGCAAGGAACCCAGTTTCAGGTTGTGCATAGAATGCGGTGGATGCTCGGCTACATGTACTACAGGTAATTTTACAAGGTTCAGCCTGAGAGAGCTCCACATTCTTATCAAAAGAGGGGAAAATATTACTGTTAAGCAGAACATAAGTAAGTGTATGCTATGTGGCAAGTGCATATTGGTCTGCCCCCGTGGTGTTAATACACGTCATGTTGTCTTCCTGGCCAGGGAAGCATTTCAAATGTATGAAAAAGATGCAGTTTGACCCTTTTGTCATACCGTTTAATATAGGATTGTACTTCATAATTATTTATGCTGTTGCAAGGTGTGTTATGTGGTTCCGCGAACTTTCCAGAGCCGATAAGCTCAGACTTCAGCGCGGTTTTTTCGGAAGGGCTTTTGGAGCTAGTATTAAGGAAATATTTCTTGAAAGTCTTATACACAGGAAAATTCTCAAATCAAACTTTCGCCTGGGCTACATGGATATGAGCCTGGCCTTCGGCTGGTTTTTACTCATCCTTTTCGGTACAATAGAAGCTGATATCTTTGGCACCAGTCATCTGAATGCTCCTTACAAGGCAATATTTTTCAGGTTCTTTAATCCCGAACATGGCAGGATGGGCTTTGAAAAAGCATATGGATTCCTTATGGATTTTATACTGGCATTCATTCTTTCCGGGTTATTGCTGGCAGTTCTTAAAAGGTTCTATTCGGGGATTATAGGAATGAAGAGGACGACAAAGCTAAAGAGGACTGATAAGATAGCTCTTACTTCCTTGTGGTTGATCTTCCCCAGCAGACTTCTTGCAGAGAGTTTTACAAGCGGTGCTTACGGCACAGGAAGTTTTCTTACGGGCTCACTGGGTACCTGGCTGTCTTCCTTTCTGCCAGCGCAGCAAATGGCTTATCCGTTCTGGTGGCTATATTCAATCTCACTAGGAGTATTCTTTATATTACTTCCGATAACACGATATATGCATATACCAACAGAACTGTTTCTTATCTTCATGCGTAACTCGGGAATCAGGACGGGCGATAAGGCCGGATCATATACAGAGGTGCAGATCCATTCATGCTCTTCATGCGGTATTTGTATAGACGCCTGCCAGATGAATTTTTCGGCAGGGGTATTGAATATGCAGTCTGCTTACCTGCTTAAAGGCATAAAACGAAATGATGATGTAAGGGATATTGCATATAACTGCCTTATGTGCGGGAGATGTGATCAGAAGTGTCCTGTGGGGCTGGAACTCTCGCCTATAAGGATGATTGAAAGAAGAACAGCTGACAGAAATTCGCATTACAGTAATATCTATAGGGGGTACCTGAGGAAAAAGCCTGTTGCTTTACCCGAAAAGCAAAATGGGAAGGTTTTATATAATTTCTTACCCGGAAAAGACCCTGAAAAGGTTGATGTACTATATTTTGCAGGCTGTATGACCCATCTTACACCCACTATCAAAAACTCGATGATTAAAATTCTTGAGGCTTCCGGAGTTAATTATGGTTTCATGGACAAGGATGGTGGGGTATGCTGCGGTCGTCCCCTGATGCTTGCAGGTCAGGATAAGGAAGCCAGGGAACTTATCAATTTCAATTCCCGGCAGATATGGAAATCAGGGGCCCATACCCTGGTGACCTCATGTCCTATTTGTTACAAGGTCTTCAGGGAAAGCTATTATCTCGATGTGGAAGTAATGCATCATTCCCAGTTCATTAAAATGCTTATTGATGAAGGGTCTGTTAAAATGAGGTTCCTGCCGAAACGTGTGGTATATCATACACCATGCGACCTTGGAAGGGGATCGGGTGTGTATGACGAGCCCAGGGAAGTACTTCAGCATGTCTCGCGTCTTGAGAAAACAAAATATGATAATGAGAATTCTTTGTGTTGCGGCGGAAGCCTTGGCAATATTATAATAGGAGCATCTACGAGACGTAAGATAGCCGGTGATACTGTTGCCCTGCTTACAAAGAATTTTCCTGATATTCTTGCTACTGCCTGCCCTCTGTGTAAAAAAACACTTGCACCCGTAACTGCCACTGAAGTATCTGATATCGCCGAGATAGTAGCAGGTGCTCTTATGGAACACCCAGTAAGGCGAAACCTGAGTAAACAACTAAGGTCTATTAAGGAGCTTGCCAGAATTTCCTAAGCTGAATTTTTGTTACTTTATTAACAGGCAATCAGTTAACTGTTTATAAAT
>DATFLA010000207.1:0-4541 GCA_035268305.1 Bacteroidales bacterium
GGCCCCAGGGCTTTAATATCCTTTATGATAAGGTTCTTCCCGCGGGTAAGTCTCCCAAGCATCTGTTTTTGTTTTGGTGTAAGGTTGCTGCTTGTACTTACCTCCTCCTGGTCCATACCTTTATCGGTATAGAAGAAAGTAAACCCGGTTACCTGGTAGGTAAGGTCAAAGTCAAAATCGGGAAGTATGGCAAACACACCCTGCTGGGCTGCTGCGGTAGCTCTTGATATGCTTCCTGTACTTTTACCGCCGAAAACAGCAATTGGAGGCGGTACCGGTTTTACCCTGAAATCGAGTGGTGCGAACTGCATGGGTTTACCACCTATGTCAGCTGTTACTATTACCTGTACATTATGACTTTGATCGGTAGGCCTGATGATCCAGTTACCCCTGAAGCTTTCTCCCTTGGAGTTCTTAACTTTTCCTATTTTATATTCCCCGTTTATAACCCTTATTTTTATTTTATCGGGACTGACATTAGGTACAGATACATCGATAGGATTGTCGATTCCATAATAAAGTACGTTCATGGCAGTAGGTGATACAACCACATTGGGTTCACCAACAATATAAGTTGCGTCGAAAGGAAAGTTTCTTGTAGTTCCGTCAGGAGCTTTCATTGCTATTATACCGCCCCATTTCTTTGTTCCTACAGAGGTGGCCTTTACTTTATAGTGGCCTTTTCCATTGTCGTCAATTGGCAGCACCTGGCCCCCGTTAACGGTAATTGTCGGTTTTTGAGTTGAGTCGGTGGCAGAAATAAATACCTCCGCCTCATATTCACTACCAAGCGTAACATAGTTGGAGACTGTTGGTATTACCGTAGCGTTCAGCTTGTTAAACTTAAATGAAGAGGCATCTATCTGTGAATAGAGATAATTAAGCACCTCAGCTTCACCGTTTCTAACGTTTACCTGCATTTCTGACAGGATACAAATTACCGCAACAAGAGGCAGCGTCTGGAAGTTAAAATTCTCCCAGCGTTCTTTTTCCCCGTCTGCATTTATCCCGTCATCGGTGTTAAGGCTTTTCCTTATAGCCTCTTCAGCTGTCGGCACCTTACCGTCGAGTATGCCAAGAAGAAAATCGCGATAATCGGCAAGAACTGCTTTCAGATCATTTGCCTTACCATTTTCGTTGGCGCCAATAAGAATCTGGGAAGGGGTGTTAACATCGTCAATTCTTTTAACTTCTTCGATAATAACTTCATTACCTTTAACTGCCGGATTATCTTCACCTTCTGTAGCATTTATAATCTGGATTTTAAGACCCTGAATAAAATTATATGCTTCGTTTGCCCTTTCTTTAACCTGGTCGGCAGTCACTTTATATTTTTTCGCTTTTAAGGGATTCTCAGCAGCTGCTCTGTCCAGTTCCCGGTAAATAGCATCGTTTTTATTAACATAATTGGAAATAGTCTGAGTAAGTCCGTTATCGACTTTTTTAAATGCTTCGACGGCTTCTTTTGATACGTTAAGTGCTAACATGGCGGTAAGCACCAGGTACATCATACCGATCATTTTTTGCCGTGGGGATAGCCTTTCGTGAGCCATTTTACAGGGTGTTTAGTTTTAAAGAATTGCCACGTTATTTTACATTCATAGCAGCGAGCATATTCCCGTATACGTTATTTAAAGCTGACAGATTTTCATTCAGTCGGGTAATCTGTTCGCGGTAAAGCTTAGCATCTTCAGCTGAATCAGACAGGTCTTTGAGGAGTCCCTGAACGCCTTTATACAGGTTCTCTGATTCTTTAATATGTTCATCAGCTCCTTTTCTCTGCAGTTCATAAACGGCATTGAGTGCCGAGAGGTTTTTATTGAGCGACTCCAGCTGCTGTTGGTATGATTTACCTCCCACTTCGATTACAGAGAACGAATCGGCCATGTTACGGTAAGTTGAACTTGTTTCGTTTATGAGTTTTGCGGTTGACTGATATGAATCATTCAGGTTATTAAGAGATTCTGTTGCACCGTTGATAGAGTTCATATATTTGCCGGATGCTGCGGAAACGTCTCCCATTGCATTCATATTAGCTGTTGCTTCGCCCAGTTTTTTCATTCCAACCCCCAGTTTCTGGAACAGGTCGGGTGTTATCTCTGCATTCTCGAGCATCTCGTCAAATTTTGCCAGTGCAGCAGATCCTGCTCCGCCGCCGTAACCTGCTCCCCCGCCAAATCCGCCTCCGCCCATTCCGACAGAACCACGCGACATGCCCTGTCCGGTGATAGAAGCCGGGTCCTCATCCGGTATGCCTGCTAATTCGGGATATACAAGTGTCCAGTCAACTTCTTCGTGTAATGGTTCAAAAGCTGAGAAAAAGAAGATTATTGATTCGGTAAGAAGGCCGATGGTAAGCATTATTCCTGCAAGTGGCCAGTGCTGTATCTTAAAGAGTGCACCGACAATTACGACTGAAGCACCTAAACCGTAAAGTTTAGCGATGAAATTTTTCCACCCGCTGCTTTGTACTAATTCTGCTAGGCTCATATACCTGATTATTTATAAGGTTATTAAAATTCTGTTAATTTACACCAATATAGGATCTTACATTTCGGAAGCCGATATATGGCTTTGTTGAATCCTGGTATTCATAGTCCCTGGAGCTTGTCTCCAGGAAATAGGCTATATCCTTCCATGAACCGCCGCGTATCACTTTTCTTTTCATAACAGGCGGATCCTGTGGTGTTGCATCATATTCATAATTAGGCTGAAGATCATGTTCGAATATATAGGCTGAAGGATGGTAGGCACTGCGTGTCCATTCTGCAACATTACCAGACATATCGTAAAGGCCATATTCATTGGGTTCATAGGATCCGACTTTCCCGGTATACACATTACCATCATCGATATAATTACCTCTCAGTGGCTTGAAGTTGGCGAGGAAGCAACCTTTATAATTCCTTGTGTACGGGCCTCCCCAGGGGTACATTGAAAGATCGAGACCTCCTCTTGCGGCATATTCCCATTCCGTTTCAAGGGGCAGCCGGTATTCCTGTACATCTGCCACACCATTTTTCCTGAGGGCAGTATTCATATAATCTGTTCTCCAGATGCTGAAGGCTGTTGCCTGTACCCATGATACTCCCACTACAGGATAGTTATCAAATGAAGGGTGCCAGAAATAAAGGTCAGCCATGGGATCGTTGAAGGAATATGTGAAATCCCTGATCCAGCAGAGTGTATCGGGGTAAACATTAATTATATTATGTTTAATAAATGAGGAACGGTCATTGACATCTGTCCTGGATCCGTCGAGGTTTGTGACCTGACCCTCATATTTGCCTGAAGTCAACCCGGCATCGTTATAGACGTACCTCGACTTGGCAGCCTGCTGGTAATCAACCCAGAAATATGAATAATTCAACTTCCTTACATCAACCTGTTTCTTGCCGTTAAATCTCTCTTCCGGAGGATAATACATCTCTTCGATAACGGCTTTTGTGTCCTCGTCTCTCGGGTCAATTTTCTCGTCCCAGTTAATGACGTGTGGCTCAATAATATTCTTGTCATCGTCAACCATGAAATAGTCTCTGTCTGCTATACCTGCATCACCAAGTTTTGTCCGGAGAATAGAGTCGCGTACGTAATATACGAACTGGCGGTATTTGTTATTTGTAATCTCTGTCTGATCCATCCAGAATGCTTCAACAGTAACGGATTTGGTTATACTGTTAAGAGCAAAGACAGCATCCTGGTCACTTGGTCCCATCATAAAATTTCCTGCCGGAATGAAAGCCATCTCAAGAGGCTCCGGCTCGAAGAATTTTTTCCGGCCCTGGACCCCTGTAAGTTCTCCGTTATTTGAAGATCCACAGCCGGTTAGGATGAATATTAATATTAGAGCAGATAGGGTTATCTTTTTCATAATACTTTAGTATTTTGTAATGCAAGTAAGTTAAATTTTTTTAATATTCATAAAAATCTGATACTTTTATATTTCATGGAACTGCGGCCCAGACTGAGGTCGAAGCAATAATTTACCATGAACTCATGTGAGCCGCTACTGTTCGTTTTTATGTCTGATAAAGTAAAATCATAGGCATAACCTAAACGCAATCCATTATATAATTCAAGGCCGATCATTCCGATCAGGGCATCTCCGGCTCTGTATGAAACGCCACCCCATACTTTTTTATTGTATCTGATAAGTGTTGATACTGAAAACTGGGTTACTTTTCCATCGCTGTAAGCAAATACAGAAGGCAATAATTCGAGCGAAGGGTTAGGTAATTGAAGTTTGTAACCTGCTGTCAGGTAATAGTTTCTGCTAACATAAGGTGTGCCTTTGGAGTATTTTATTTTAGGTTGGTTCAGATGGGTAACAGACAGACCTGCATAGTAATTTTCTGTGCGGTAATACAACCCAAATCCTGCATCAAAAGCAACAAAACTTTCTTTTGTTTCAGGTATAAGAGGATCACCAGAAGCAGGAGTATGTATGTCGCCTGAAGGTATTTCCCAGGTTGGATTAAGTGTTTTATTAAGCATCCCCAGGTTTAAACCGATTCCAAGGGTACCCGACCCAAGATCGAGCA
>DATFLA010000208.1:0-8371 GCA_035268305.1 Bacteroidales bacterium
TGTGCCTTTAACAGGGATGTGGCAGAAAGAAGAAATATTATTATCAGTGCTCTTATTTTCATTTATACGTCTCTAATTTCCCAATCCGTCATAGTATTTTACTACCGGAACAAAAGAATCCGGATCCTTCTTAGAAATACTTAAGCTGTTTTCCCTCATATAAGCTTTTACCTGTGTCCGCTTGTCATCCATAGCCTTCAGAAGATCTCTCCTGTTCTTAACAGCATACACTGTTCCGCCTTTTACGAAAAATATCCTGTCAACCTGGTAAAACTTATCATACTTATCATCAACCTCAAGAAGAGCGATAGCCTTTTTATATTTCAGGTACAGGGACACACTGCCCTTATAAAGAACATTGACGTAACCGTAAAAACCCCTTACAGTGTCTGCTGATATCTTTTCAAACCTGTATTTTCTAAACATGTAAGTAAGGGTGAAGCTGTCGACCATTTCCTTGTTAAGCTCGATAAGTGTTCCGTTTCCGCCGGAAGTAATCAGTTCATCATTATAAATATCGTAAAGTACAGGCAGGTTGTCGAACCTGATACCGTTCATTGTAATACCGGCATTCAGAAAACTGGCCGAGAACAGGAACTGGTTGCCGACAACACGCATGTATAGGTTTCTCCACACCTTCCCGTTGTAAAGTATTTGCAGCTTCTGTAAAGAATCCTGTTGCTGATCTGTGACGGATGGAAGAGGCATGCCCTCCCGGCTGATTGCCAGCAGAGCAGAGGTATTGAATAACAAGAAAAAGACAATCAGTATTTTGAATTTATACATTGGGGAATTAGTACTCTGGAATATAATACCGGGTTAGCCGTTTTGTTATCGCATAAAGGTATTGATAAGTTTATAACAGCCAACTCTTCAAATGTTAAAATTTGCTAAATTCCATTTTCAGGCACCTGCCGTTGATCTTGCTTCTAATCAATTTCCGATACCTTAAAAACATAGGCCGGCTGATAGTTATCGGGTGATAACCGTGGCAGTTTTATTGTCAGCTTATCTCCTGATAGTTTTGAATCTATCTTCCCTTCATATCCTAAAAAAGTTACTGCAGGCTTTCCTGCAAATTTTATTCCTTTTAGTACTATGTCCTTTTCAGGCCATCCTGTTGAAATAACATACAGATCATTTCCTTTCTTAGTAAAGAACAGGCTGATATTTGTTTCCGGATTTACAGATTTATCATTTTTATTCCTGATGAAAGCCCTTGTTCCATAAATTGCCTCCCCGTTCCTTTTAAGCCACTTCCCTATGTCAAGGAGTCTTTGTTGCATTATCACAGGTATCGTACCGTCTGCCGATGGTCCAACATCAAGGTTCAGGTTACCACCTGCGGCTACTGTTGAGACGAGCATCCTGATTAGCTCCGGTGTTGTTGAATAATCACCCAGGTCCTCTTTGCGGTTATACCCGAAGGAAGTGCCTATTCCGCGGCATTCTTCCCATGGGTGCGGCTCCTGGTTATCTAATCCTTCCTTGTCGCCTACTAGTCCGTATTCAGTTGTATAATAACCTCCGTGCCGGCTTCTTGTTTCACTGCCCCACCTGTCATTAACAACAATATTTTTCTTAACAGGCGAATCATTAAAGAGCCAGGCAAGAAATTCCTCGCTCTTCCACACCTTACTGGGATGGTCCCATTCACCATCGGTAAAAAGCAGATCGGGTGTATATCGTGTTACAAGATCCTTCATCTGTGGTATCATATGCTGGTCCACATATTTTGTAACATCGCTTTTGTACAGCGGATTGAACCATTCATAGAGGGAATAGTAAAAACCCATGTGCAAACCGGCTTTTTTAACTGCTTCAGACAGGTCCCCGCACAGGTCGCGGTGAGGCCCGATGTCTACGCTGTTCCAGTTCCAGCTTTGGGCACTGGGCCATAATGTGAAACCATCGTGATGTTTGGATGTGAGAACCACATATTGAGCACCTGAATTTTTAAATAACTCGGCCCAGCTGTCCGGATCAAAGAGTTCTGCACGGAACATGGGAGCAAAATCCTGGTATTTGAAATCCGGTCCGTATGCCTTGTCATGAAAAGCCTTAAAATATTTCTGAACCTTATTGGGCATGACAAGTTTATACCAGTACCATTCAGCATATTTATCGTAAACTCCAATACTGTCTCCTTTTGGACCCCAGGCTGGCACGGAATAGATACCCCAGTGTATGAAGATCCCGAATTTTGAGTTTTCAAACCAGCCCGGAACAGGACGTTTATCAAGCGACTCCCATGATGGCTTGTAAGTCTGGGCATTAATCACAGTCGTAAAAACGATAAATGGGATGAGTAAAAATTTTTTCATGTATATGTAATAACAGGTTAAGGTAAAAGGGTATTTATAAGAAATCAGTTCATCAGGAAAGCAATCAGATGTTTTTATCGTATACAAAAGTTGCCTGGCGGTCACCCCGCGGAGAGGATGACTTACTGTCAATAATAAGGGTTTTCGCATCATCCCCCAGGCTGTATGTCTCAGCCGTTTTTATTTCTGTTGTCTCACCATGCATATTCAATTCGATTACGGAAGAGACTTCCAGTCTTTTCATGTCACCCGACCATTTCGCAATTGATTTTTTTGTCGTATTGAAGATAGGGTTAACAGATTCCTTTCCATCGAGTGTATAAGTATCTGTCATCTTCCTTTCATCCCCGTTCATACCGCTGAATATACGCTCTATTGTTATTGAATTTTCCCCCTGGGTGATATTCAGGTTTTTCGCCAGCATACGCTGCCCCTCTTCACCCATTTTACTTTTGGATTCATTAAGTGTCCATGAGCCTGTAAAATCAACAACTTTTTGTGCATGCAGTGATACTGAGAACAAAGTGGCTGTCAAAATAAGAAGCCATTTTTTGCTATTGTTAATTCTGTTTTTTTTCATTTGAAATTGCTTTTTCTGCCGTTATATATTATTTCATTTAAATACGATTGTTATTGTTCTCCCTGCACTTTGAGAACATCTGTCTTGTACTTCCTGTTTTCTAGAATCCTAACATAACGTATCGCCAGGTGGTTATTATAATCTTCATAGGATTTCTGCGCCCAGGCAAGAGCAGCATCAAGATCGCCGTTTATTTCACTTATTATAGCCATATTGTACGCGGCCCTGCCGGCAACCTTCCTTTTAGGATTGGTTGTTTCCTTCTCCCATAGTTCCCCGGCCTGATTCCAGTTACCTGTCCTGGCTTTTCGCATGGCGATCCGGAAGTTATTTGTTCCTTTTACATAATAATCACGCATAACTCGTAACCTGAAGGGCAGGATCCTGAGAGCATAGTCCTGTCCTGACTTGTAGCTGACCTGGTTGACTGCATCTTTACGTCCAAGGAGTGCAGCAGCTGCCACAACGGGATTAATACCCCTCCCGGTAGAGACTATTGATGACCGGTTAATAAATTCATCAAGCAATACTTTCCCCGAGGGATCATAGATACGCCAGCCTGTTTTTACAATAGTCTCCATATTAGCCTGGTGTTCAATGCCCGGCACTTTACCTAGCGGTGTGCTGAGGCTAACATTCCTCTTCGAATAGCTTATATGGGTGTCGGTATCATATTTTTCAAGGGCAAAAATTGCATCAATACCTTTTTCATTACAAATACGGTCAACAATATCCCAGGTAAGTGGTGTGGGAAAAGGTACTGTTTCAGGAGTTCTGAAATCTATATCATCCAGTGTCTTAACTTCAGAAAATCTGCCGTTTTCTTTCAGTTGTTCAGCCAATCCCTTTATGCTTTCCCTGGCCCCGTCGCGATCAAGCTCAGGACCTTCCAGGGTAATGATCTTCTCCACAACATCAGCGGGTTTGGATTTTTCGGTAGGCATGGTCCTGTCAATAATCCCTACCTTTTCAATATATGCCGGTATAGTAACAGGAGCCGGTTCCAGCACATTCAGGTATAATTGCTGTGTCTTGCACGACATAAGGAGTAAAACCGGCATCATAAATATTATAAGTCGTTTCATATGTCTCATTTTATAGTTTTTTCATCTTTAAATTTCTTATGGCAGCTGTTGTTGTCCACGAAGTGATACCGAAAGGACGTGAAAGCTGTACTTCCGGGCGTATTGACAACCTGTTGCCATCAATTGCAAAATTCACAACAACCTTCCTGTCTATTGAAGCCCTAATTGTGTCTTTTTTAACCAAAAGGCAAATATTGTACCATTTTCCTGTTTCGAAGTTCATAATAGTCTTTGTGCTGTTCTCTGAGGCATCAAGCCTGTTTATACTGCTGAGGCCTACAACGGCTCCTCCCCACCCACCTACTATCAGGCTGCAGAAGCTTGAATCGACAGGGAATGTTATTCCGCAGAAAAAATCATTACCCGACACTCGTTTAGCATCCAGTGTTACAATATAATTATTTTCAGGGAAAGATCCTTTCCATGTTATACCTGTACACCCTTCACCCATGCCGAGGATAACAGAACCCCCGGATACGTAAACAGGTCCCTGCGGACCAAAATTGGTTATCTCCCATCCGTCGAGGTTTATCCCGTTGAAGAGATAACCCGAATCCGCTGGCATTGCAAGCTCTTTCTTCTTTGTACTTAACGGGTATTTATTCCGCTTACAGGCTCCATTTATTGCCAGAACAGTAACAAAAAACACAACTATCTGTATTACATTTATTTTTCTCAGGACAAACATTACATGTTCCTTATTATTCCTCAGTTTTTTTAAGTTCACGAACAGGTCTGTCAATCATATCCATATCGGGCAGTGCATTTTTATTATCTGTTGCTTTCAGCTGTTCCAGTTTACGCCCGGCAGGCAGTACACGGCTCTCCCACGAGCCAACAGCATCATTATATCCCTTAAGGGCCGATTTAAGACCTCCTCCCACTTTTTCAATATGATCTGCAAACACCTTCACCCTTGCATAAAAATCATCGGCAACAACCATTATCTGCATGGCATTCTCGGTAATGTTGTGTTGCTGCCACGACATGGCAACAGATTTAAGCACAACAATGAGAGTTGTGGGAGTTGCAAGTATTATCTTGTTGTTCATTGCGTCCTGCAGAAGAGTCTTGTCAGTCATGAGAGCTACATTAAGAGCCGATTCCACTTCCATGTACAATACAACAAAGTCGGGGGAATTCTGGAACTGTGACCAGTATTGCTTCCTGCTAAGCTTATTGACGTGATCGCGGAGATCTTTTGCATGCTTATTAAAAAGCAGGTTACGCGCAGTGTCGTCATCAGTCTCAAGAGCCTCCAGGTATGCATCGAGCGGTAGTTTGGAATCAACAACAACATGACTGTTACCTGGAAGGTTGATTATCATATCAGGCTTTAGTACAGCATCTTCCCCCTCTGTGTAAACCTGCTCAATAAAATCGCAATGAGCCGACAATCCTGAGAATTCCACAACCCTTTTCAGGCCTATCTCACCCCATTTACCTCTTACTCTGGGGTTCCTCAGGGCATTAACAAGAGCACCTGTCTCTTTCTGCAGGGAAGCATTCGTCGACTGGATATTTGTAAGCATCTCTGTAACCTGTCCGAATGTCTTTTCCGATCCCTTTTCAAGGTCCTCTATCCTTTTCTTATAGCTGTCTATCGAATCCTTAACAGGCTTGAGCATCTCCTCAATGGCCGTTTTGCGCTTATCGAGGTCACCCTCAGCCGATTTAACCTGTGTCTCAAGTTGTGATTTAGCCAGGTCTATGAACTGTTTGTTATTTTGCGTAAGAGCATCGGAGGCAGCTGATTTAAATGTATCAAGCATAGCTTTTCGTACCTCTTCCAGGCCACTGGCCTGAGCTTCAACCTTTGCCTGAAGGGCACTGTTCTCCCTTGTCAGGAGCGATATCTCTTCCATTTTCGCCAGGAGGCTCTTCTGATGTGCTGCTTCGAGTTTTCCTTTCACAATAAAATATGTGATAACAACACCCGTAATTAATCCTGCTGCCGCATATAAAATGATTTCCATCTTATCTCATTAATTTAATATCAAATTTAATTGTTTTTCAACGTAAAAGCAGACATAAGTAATACTTTACAGTAATGAGAACAGGGAAACCCGCGTTCGCTGCTCCATACTCTATATCTCTCTTAGCAATATTCTCCTGTGCTTATTTAAGATATACCTCCAGTACAGGGATCACAACAGGAGGTTTCTGTACCGGCAACTGCAGAATCAGATCATTACTGTTGTCTCCCGTACCTGTCCGGTATTGAATTTCCGAAGCATCATGAAGAAACTGTATATATTTTACCTTACCTGCCATATCAGGCAACACCATGGTCCCCATTGGATAAAAGAGAAGGTGGACATAGAGACGTCTTGTTTCAGGATTATAGGTCAGCAGAGTATTATCCGGTTTGCTGAAATCATCGGGAGCTGCCGTGCAGTTATATATTGAACGGCTGTTGAATTTCATCCACTGGCCCATAGCGGTTAATCTTTCCTGTGCCCTGTAATCAAAAAGACCTCGTCCCGTAGGCCCTACATTAAGGAGCAGATTACCTCCTTTACTAACGGATTCTATAAGCAGCTCTATAAGTTGTGCCGGACTTTTCCATGTATTTTCATCGCGGTAATAACCCCATGAACCAGAGAAGGTCTGACATGTCTCCCATGGTACTCTTTTGCCATTGACCTCGGGCCATTTAGCCACTTTCACCTGCTCGGGTGTCTTGAAATCCCAGCCTCCCTCCACATTGCTGAGATCTAGCCTGTCATCCACAATAATGCCGGGCTGAAGCTTCCTGGCAAGCTTAAGCAGGTTTTCCGAATCCCAGTCAGCATGTCCTTTCCCATGTTTCCCGGGAAAAGAGAAATCAAACCATATAATACTAATCTTCCCGTAATTGGTAAGCAACTCAGTCACCTGGTCCTTTATATACTGACGGTATTTATTCATATCACGTCCTTTATTAAGCCTGTCGTATGCCGAATCGGTTTCCTGCCGCAGGGGGTGATTCCTGTCAATCGTATAATCGGGATGATGCCAGTCGATAAGTGAATAATAAAAACCGACCTTAAGTCCCTCGGCCCTGAATGCTTCAACATATTCCTTTATGATGTCCTTCCCGAAAGGTGTATTTGTAGATTTATAGTCGGTGTATTTCGAGTCCCACAGGCAGAAACCCTCATGATGCTTGGCTGTAAGAACAACATATTTCATGCCGGCTTCCTTTGCCATTCTGGCCCATTCATGGGGATCAAAAAGATCGGGATCGAATGCATCAAAATATTTCTGGTATTGTTCGTTTGTCAGTCTCTCATGGTTCTTTACCCACTCATGTCGGGCAGGCAGGGCATAGAGGCCCCAGTGAATGAACATGCCGAACCTTGCATCGGTCCACCACTTAAGTCTCTGTTCCTTCTGTGCCTCTGTCTCTTTAGGTAGTTGTGAAAATGATAATTGAGGATAACTGATTAAAAAAACAGCCATTAATGTTAGTAAGATGTTTCTTGTTTTCATGGTCAGGTTTTTATGGTTAGATTTTTGAATCCGGTAAATTAGTATAAATATAAGACATGCATCGCAAATGAGCGACGCTTACATTGCATTATTATCAACCGGATTCTGAAAAGAGCTGTTGACTTTCAGTTATACCTTCTTGTAAGTATTTCGATAAGGTGTTCCTGGCCGAGAGTGACAGGATTATCCTTACTGCCTGTTGCCCTGCAAATGACAGGCAGATCTTTCTCCCTGATCCCTGCCTGTTTTAATCCCGGCAGCCCAAGCTCAACAGTTAACCTGTGCAGGTAATCAATAAAACCGTCAACATAATAGTCATCTGTTCTATCTTCATGTCCAAGGAATAGCTTTCCAAGCTCGGCATACTTTGCAAGTGCCCCGGTATTTCCATGGCCTTTACGGAGCTCTCTCACCGTTATCTCATTTGAAACAGCCATAAGAGTGCCACAGATAAGTCCGTGAGGGATATCATATAATCCACCAGCCGAGGAGGCAAAGCCATGAACAACACCCAGTCCTGCATTTGCAAGGCAGATGCCCGATGTAAGGGCGGCAAATGACATCCCTGCTCTTGCCTCACTGTCATTACCATCCAGGTAGCATGCCATTATATTGTCTCTTACTCTCAACAGGCCCCGTATTGCAAGGGCATCAGTATAAGGAGAAGCTTTACCTGACAGATACGATTCGGTAAGCTGGGTGAAGCAGTCCATACCGCTGGCGGCCGTGATACCGGGCGGGCAACTTATAGTAAGCAAAGGATCAACAAGCGCAATATCCGGCACAAAATTATTATGGCGGAGCGATTTTTTGAATCCTCCCTCACCGACACGTGAGATAACGGCATTCTTTGTTGCTTCACTGCCTGTGCCTGAAGTTGTCGGAACAGCTATAAACGGAAGCTTAAT
>DATFLA010000209.1:0-3295 GCA_035268305.1 Bacteroidales bacterium
AATGGCTGCCTCTCTCGGCATTGTCACACCCTTTTGTTCCTGTTCTGCCATACCACTCTTCCTTGGTTTCGTTGAAGCAGGCATTCCGACAGGTGTCACTTTTTCATTTCTTATAGCTTCACCAATGATAAATGAGGTAGCCGTGGTTCTTCTGTACGGACTCTTCGGATGGAAAACAGCAGCGATTTATATTGTCACAGGCCTTATCATTGCCATAACAGCAGGCTGGATCATCGGCAAGCTGAAGCTGGAGAAATGGGTACAGGACTGGGTATTTGAGGCCGGTTTAGGTTCTGAAGGAGAAGAAAGCACGAAGACCACATTAAATGAAAGGATTAAAGCGGGTTACAACGCTGTCAGGGAGATTGTCGGCAAGATATGGATATATGTAGCTATTGGTATCGCTGTAGGAGCCGGGGCCCATGGTTATGTGCCGCAGGATTTCATGGCCTCTCTTATGGGCAAATCAGCATGGTACAGCGTTCCCCTGTCTGTTATTGTAGGTGTTCCGTTGTATTCCAATGCTGCGGGCATCATCCCGGTAGTATCGGTCCTTATCGAAAAAGGTGCTTCACTGGGAACATCACTTGCTTTCATGATGGCAGTAACAGGCTTGTCTCTTCCTGAAATGATAATACTGAGAAAAGTTCTGAAGCTTCCCTTCATATTTACTTTTGCAGCCATACTTGCCACGGGCATTATGATAACGGGATACCTTTTCAACATAATCTTTTAGACGCAGAACCTAGCTTCTGCGTCTTACAACAGCTATAACAAAAGCAACTGATACAAAGGCTGTAAGTGCCATGTAGCTAAGATGAAGTGTATGAAGCTCGGCAATAAATCCCAGTAATACCGGTCCCATGAGGAAGCCTGTGTTTGCTGTTACGGCTATAAATGAAACACCGTCGGCAGTTCTTATGCCAGGAACCCTCGAAGAAAGCCGGAATACTTCAGGCACAACAACTGAGAATCCCAGTCCGACGATAAAAAAACCTGCCAGTGACACCCATGCCGGCGAAACAACCAGGACAAGTAAAAAGCCTGCCAGGCTAAGGGCAAGGGCTCTTCGCAACAATATCCAGGAGCCCAGCCTGCCGCTCAGTGAATCGCCATTGAACCTGCCCAAGGTCATTCCAAAAGAGAACAGGGCATAGCCGAAACCTAAGAGATCAGCACGGACATTAATAATCTTTTTCAGGTATAGCGCACTCCAGTCAGCCATAGCTCCCTCAGATACCATTACAATTAGTCCGATTACGGCAAATGCCAGCAGTGGACTGACCCTGAACCGCCTGTGTTTCTCTTTATCATGATGTTCCGTCCTGATATGTATATATTCCTTCTTAAGGAATAACTGAATTACGAACAGAAGTAACACTAGAACGGATATATGGATCAGGGGCTTGTCGATCCTGGCACTGATAAAACTTCCAAGGGCTGCACCTGTCATTCCTCCCAGGCTCCAGAAACCGTGGCTGCCGCTCATAATATTGACCCCGGATTCTTTCTCTATGTTTGCAGTAAGGGAGTTAATTGATATGTCAAAAGCCGAGCCCATGCTGCCGAAGAAAAGCAGTGACACGCAAAGCATAAAATACGATGAAACCAGAAACATGCCATAAAGAGATACGGCATAAAGCGAAAAGGAAATAAATGCGGCCCGGCCGACTCCTATCCTGTCTACATACCTGTTCATCACAGGTATTATAATAAGGGCACCCACTGAAATAAAAAACAATGCACCGCCCAGTCTGCCTTCCGATAAACCCAGTTTTTCAGATATATACGGTATATAGACTACCCATGTACTGAATATCAGGCTGAAACTGGAAAAGAGAAAAGCCGATGCAAAAAATTTTCTTTTTAAAAAGATCTTAAATGAGAGCATAAGCGTTAGCAATGGGAAACAAAGCTAACGATTTCAATGTTATTCTTATCCGAGTCTGCCTACTTTCTCCTCCACCGTTTTGAGTATTTCACACGATTTTACAAGTTTCTTCATTGTAGTATGGTCGTGATACAGAGGTCTGTCGACATCAAGAAATTCAACGTGCTTCCTGATTGTTTCCCAGGCTGCCTGAACACCGTCGCCGAATTTATATTCCGTCTTTCTGAAATCAAGAGCCTGTGCAGCTGCCATAAATTCTATACCGAGGATACCATAAGCATTATCAAGGATCTGGAAATTCTTAATAGCTGTATTCATCCCCATAGACACAAAATCTTCCTGGTCGGCTGCAGCAGGTATTGACTGTATGGAAGCCGGAGCAGAAAGTATCCTTTGTTCAACGATCTGCATGTCGGCCGTATACTGGCTGAGCATAAGACCTGAAAACATGCCGGCTCCTTTTGTAAGAAAATCAGGCAATCCCACGCTGAGGGCAGGATTATTGAGCCTGTTCATCCTTCTTTCCGACATCACACTCACCATTGTTATGCAGGCACCGGCCATATCCATCGGTACCGACACAGGTGTTCCCTGGAAGTTGGCTCCGGAGAGCTGAAGATTACGATCCGGGAAGAATACCGGGTTATCTCCTACCCCGTTAAGTTCAATTTCAACCTGCGAACGTGCATAAGCCATAGCATCATGGGCAGCACCTATCACCTGGGGTGTTGAACGCATGGAATAAGCATCCTGTACCTTGCATTTTATACGTCCTTCCTTCAGATCACCACCACTCACACACTTATTTATTGCGTTTGCGCTTCTGACAGCTCCTTTAAATCCTCTTACTTCATGAAGGAGAGGCGTATATGGTTTCATATTAGCCTTCAGCGCTTCGAGCGACATGGAAGCGGCTATCTCTGCCTGCTTAAGCCAGTTATTTGCATCATGCAGGAAGATAGCACTCATGGCAGTCAGTACGTTTGAACCGTTTATTGTTGCCAGCCCGTCGCGTGCCATCAGACCCGGTACTGAAATACCTGCCTTATCCATGGCTTCCTTACCGCTCATCAGCTCGCCGTTATAATAAGCTTCACCCTCTCCCATCAGAAGAAGAGCTATCTGCGACATCGGCGCAAGGTCACCACTGGCACCAACCGATCCTTTCTGGCAGACATACGGCGTTACTCCCCTGTTAAGCATCTCAACGAGTGTTTCGGTTATAACAAGCCTGTTACCAGAGTTACCATGTGCATGAACATTGATTCGTCCGAGCATTGCTCCCCTTACATATTCCAGTGGTGCGGGATCGCCTATGCCCGCAGCATGATTATAGACAAGATATTTCTGGAAATCCTTTATCTGGTCATCATTAAGGACAACCTCCGAGAACTCGCCTATGCC
>DATFLA010000210.1:0-4982 GCA_035268305.1 Bacteroidales bacterium
GAAAAAAGAATATGAAAAGAACCTCCGAAAGCTTCGCAAAAGACTTGAAGATTCTGAGAATGAGATAGAAAGACTTGAAGACGAGATAAGAGCCATAGATATGACCTTCATGGAACCGGACAACTATTCCGAAGCTGATCAGCAAAATTTTTCACGTTACCAGGAGCTGAGGGAGAGGCTGAATGAAGAAATGGAGAGATGGACCGAATACAGTGAACAAGTAGAAGAATATATACAGAACGGATCATAATTATGGAAATAATTGAGTTAGAAAAAGAATACAGGGTACATGTCTATGAAACGGGTCCGGATGAACGACTTACAATTCATTCCCTTTTTAACTATATGCAGGATATAGCCTCCGAGCATGCAATAAAGCTTGGATTCGGCAGGGATGATCTAATGAAGGCCAACAGGTTCTGGGTCCTTTCGCGTATGTATACCGAATTCACCACCTGGCCGTTGTGGGGCGACACGATAATAGTGAAGACATGGCCAAACGGAACGGATAAGCTCTTTGCTCTCAGGAATTATGAGGTTACATTCCCCGATGGCAGGCATATTGCTTCAGGCTCTTCTTCCTGGCTGATACTCGACTATGCCACCAGGAGAATACAGAGACCTGATGCCATTCTTGAGAAATTTTACCGCGATCTCGACCCAAACGAAACACCTGTCAGATATGCAACAAAACTTGATCATAAATCAGGGGAATGGAAAGTATCAGATCCATTCAGGGTAAAAACAGGTGATCTTGATGTTAATTTCCATACCAACAATACACGTTACCTTAACTGGATTTATAATTCATACGACATGGAATTCCTTGTCAATAATAGTCCGGGGTCAGCTGAAATAAATTATCTTGCAGAATCGGTTTATAATGATGAAATAATTATAAAAACTTCACCTGATATTGATGATCCGACATATCAAAATCATTCTGTCGTACGTTCTGAAGATAACAGGGAACTTTGCAGGGTAAGAATTGAATGGAAACCGAATGCAGTAAATTAAATTAAGTTCATTAATTTTGGGTATGAAGATTACCGGGAGGATATTGTATATCCACGCAGCCTTTTTAATCGCAATGGCTATAATGTTGTTTTCATGCAAGACAACAAAACCTGCTGTGGACACGAAGGATGTATCGTATATCTATAATCCGACTAAGAATCCTATTAACCCCCGTTATATTGTAACCAACCAGTCTGAAACAAGGTCAGTTCTTTCGATAAAGTTCTTTGCTTCTGATCTCTTTTTCTCAGAAGCCAATCCACAGGGATTGCCAACAGCCTCCATGAAGGTAACTGTTCGGGTTTATAATATCAGCCAGGGAAAAGTACTTGCCGATACCGCATCACTTAACCTTAATATTGTAAAAGTAAAAGGTAAACCAGATTACACATATGAGATACCTGTGGATGTAGAAAAAGGGAATGAGTACATGGCTGAGATAAGAACACTTGACAAATTACGTATCCTGGTACTTCATGCTTTTATACCTTTTAATACAATGTCGGTGTATAACAGGTATAATTTCATCGCCGTATCTCATTTCAGCAAAGCCCGGATCTTTAATCCCATACTCAGGGTTAATGATTTCATCAATCTTATTTATAACAGGGAACATGTCGATAGTCTTTATATTTCATTTTACAAACCGTTTACAGAAATTCCGGATCCTCCGTCAATGATCCTTCCTGAAAAGACACTCGATTACGAACCCGAACGTATTGTAGCCCTTCCTTATTCAGATACCCTTCCCATAATGTTTCCCAACCAGGGTATCTACCTTTGCTCTGTTAAAAGGGGATTAAAAGATGGTTTCACCTTTTATAACATGGGCGATGACTACCCAACCCTGACCACCCCCGGTGTTATGATTGAGCCCCTGGCTTACCTGGCCACACAAGATGAAATGGAGGAACTTAGATCCGCTCCCAGGCAGAAGGTCGCCCTGGACGATTTCTGGATCAAATGCGGTGGCAATGTTGAAAAAGCCAGGGAACTGATAAGAATTTACTATACACGTGTACTTTATTCAAATTATTACTTTACCTCATATAAACAGGGCTGGATGACGGAAAGAGGAATGATCTATATCATTTACGGGCCGCCTGACAAGATATATAAATCCGATGAAGGCGAGATGTGGGGATATAAGAAACCTGTGATTAAATCCTCCTGGGGAGGAAGATACAGTGTAAAAGAAGATTACTTATACTTTACCTTCAGGCATCGTAATAATATTTTTACCGACAATGACTTCTATCTGAGTCGCAGTGAATCGCTTGTTACATATTGGGACAAAGCAGTTTTAAGCTGGAGAAAAGGTGTCGTTTTCAGGCTCGACAATCCTGAAGGAATATAGTTATATAAAAACATGCTGAAAGAGAAAGATTGCATTTTTGGTATACGACCTGTTATTGAAGCCATTAAGGCCGGAAAACAGATCGACAGGTTACTGATAAAGCATGGTTTACAGGGCCCGCTTTACCACGAACTGATGAAGGAGGTAAAACAACACGGTATTGTTTGGCAGATAGTACCTGTGGAACGTATAGAGCTTGTTACCAGGAAAAATCACCAGGGAGTTCTCGCATGGCTTTCACTTATTGAATATCAACATATTACCAACCTGCTTCCTATGATATGGGAAAAAGGTGAAGATCCCCTGATAATTGTTCTTGATGGTATATCCGATGTAAGAAATTTCGGAGCCATTGTCAGAACTGCAGAATGTCTTGGGGCTCATGCTGTTGTTATTCCTGAAAAAGGATCGGCCAGGATAACAGCCGATGCCGTAAAAACCTCAGCTGGTGCACTTCATACATTTCCTGTTTGCAGGGAAAAAAGTATTGTAAAAACTGTGGACTTTCTTAAAAAATCGGGACTTAAGATTATGTCTGCCACGGAGAGATCAGATTCTGTTGCCTCCGGAGAACCGCTTACTGGACCATCAGCACTTATTTTGGGATCGGAAGATAAGGGGATCAGCCGTGAACTGCTGGACCTTTCGGATCACAGAATCAGTATACCCATGACGGGTACAATAAACTCTCTTAATGTATCTGTTGCTGCGGGTATTCTTCTTTATGAGATCATCAGGCAGCGCTCAGCCTGAGATTATTCGACAAGGTTCCTTATCCTGTCGTCAAGAGCTCTCTGGTCGGCAGTAAAAGAAGCCAGGCCGGCAAGTGTGAGCAAAGTATCCGGTGCAATTCCCCCTTCAGCTATTTTCCTGTCCCAGTGTTTATAAACAGGTATCTTGCCGTCGTCGGTTATAAAACCTTTTTCTTCCCTGCTTAATGAGGGAAACATGTCTTCGCATCCTTCTTCATGGGCAATATGGACAAGCTCAGCACCTGAAGAAGGCAACTTTTCCGATAATCTTGCAGCCAGGTTCAGAACTTTGTTATCAACCTCCCAGAATTTCTCCACATGAGCCTCTGAGGCTGAATCATATATACTTGCCTCGTAGTTTTCATGAGTATGAGAAGAAAATTCCCCCCTCAGTTCTTTATGTCCTTCGGCAGCCACCTTCGGCGGCATAGTAAACACATCAGCCCCGGCCAGCATCTCAAGCTGCATATAATTCCTGAGGCTTGCTGCTATCTGGCGTGTCTGCCAGGGATTATCAGCAGATAACCCGGTAACCCAGTTTTGCGAAGCTATCAAAGCTTTTTCCCCGGCGCCGGACCCGTCGCCCAGGTCATTATCCAGCAAAAAAGCCCCTATTCTTCCCAGGAAAACATTCACATAATCAGGTCTTGCAACACGGGTCACAAGCACATTCTGTCTTGCACTGAAACCCAGAGTAAAATTAACCCTTATCCCTGCATCCTTCAGAAGCCTTGCACCAATTAATCCTTCAGCTGTATACGGTACTTTTATTATAAACTGGTCGGGACACATGTCGTGAAAACGCTTGCCATAATATTCAATAGCCTTTATGTCGTGAGCAGTATCGGTATGGAGTTCAACACTAACATTCCCACCGAACCGTGTGGCCAGTCTCAAAGCATGCCTCGCATTGAGAATAAAAGATATTTCTTTTATCCTTTCTTCAGGTGACAGCTCCCTTACAACACTTTTTGCCTCAGTAATAAAAATATCATAAATCCCCTTCTGTATCTCTTTATTCAGCAAGGTATTGTTGGTTGTAAGAGCACTCATCTCTGCCGACCAGTTCGCCTCTGCCTCATCCATGTCACCCGTATCGAGCCAAAGTTCTGTCCCCGCTTGACGCAGAGCCTCCCAGAAGGGATCCTTCTTAGGTGTAATATGTTTCTCATTCAGGTTCTTCCAAACAAAATCGCTAATTCTGGTTACTAAATCGGCCATGGTTTTATTTTTTTTGCTGTGAATAATTTGTGTTTCCTTTTATAAAAGAATGCATACAACCGGCTGCCGGCAGGGCAAATAATTTAATTACAGGCCTTCGAAAGACAACCTGCTGGTAGTCATATAGCTGCCGGTAACAGTCTTTATATTCCATATACTCTTTTTTTCGTATATACAACAACCCTGACAGGCAAACCGTTCACTTAAGGTCCCTGTGGCGCAAAATTATATAATTTATCAATCGGTATCGTTGATTATTTTTAGCTTTGTGTGTCAGCAATAAAATAAATTACTATGAAAACTTTAATGATCCTTTTATTATCGGTGCTTTCCGTTGCCGGTTCGGCTCAGATTAACTTCAATAATTTTTTCTACGACAAGGTGCTGCGGTTCGATTTTATGTTTGCAGGCAATAAAGAGGAGACGCATGTCTATCCCGTAGGATTTAAGGTAGAACCATACTGGGCAGGATCTGTCACTGATCTATCAAATCCCTTTGATTACGGTAATTTCAAGTATGAGCTCTTTGATGACTCAACAAACACACTTTTATACTCAAAAGGATTCTGTACCCTTTTCCAGGAATGGCAGACTACTGATGAAGCAAAAACAACTGACAGGAGCTATTATGAAGT
>DATFLA010000211.1:0-11331 GCA_035268305.1 Bacteroidales bacterium
GCAACCAATATCATCTTTGTCTTTCTGCTTTCTTTCCTGATCTTCAGATTTTTTTCCGGGGTAATGGCACTAAGCATCCTGTTTTTAAAAGCGGAGGGGAAGATACCTTCCAGCAGTACCGCCACAGGCAGGCCTGATTTGTTGAATGTACGATCATCCGGTGTTTCACCAGCTTCTTTAAGACTTATAAGCATAGGGGGAGAAAGTGTACGACTGTATTGTGACGTTGTCAGCAGAATTGTCTTGTGTATTTCCGGATCAAGACCCACGGTGTCGATTGTATTCACAAAACGGCCGAGCACTTTATTCAGGTTTCGCGTCACCGGGTTCACCGGAGAGGGGTGCAAAAGAGGATAATAAACCCAGGGAGCCGGGACATATTGTTGCTGACCTGAAGGGCCTTCTATTTTTAATCTTATGATATCGCAATCGAGATCCTGCACCACAACTGGGTTCACCCTTGCACCGTACCTGAAAAGCTGATCTTCTATGTTCAAGGGCCTGAATAAACCCACAGTGCTGCCATAAACGAGACTGTCGGAGTTTACCGATACCTCGTCGAGAAGCCATAGTACCTTCCCTCCGTTCATTATGTACTGGTCCAGCACAAGCTTATCTGCCTCTGAAAATTCCTTCTCAGGTCCGGCTACCACTACTGCAGCATAATTATCAAGAATACCTGTCTTGCCACCTGTCTTGCCGCGATCTATTGTAAAAAACCTTGAAAGACTAAGAGTGATATCAGCTGTTCCTATCTCAGGTATTTCTCCCTGTCCTTCAAGGAATGCCACTTTATAAACAGTATCAGAACTCAGAGTGGCAATCGTCTGGATAAGCTCATATTCCAGTCCCTCTGTTGAATGAAGGATATTTTCTTCGCTCGATAATGACGGGTTATTTTTTAGGATATTAACCGGGACCTCAGCTCCGTTATAATTGATTATCATCCCGGGAAAGATGATTTTTTGTGATGATCCTCCTTCCTTATCGCCCGACTGTATATTTATTGGGGTCAGACCTTTGTTAACGAGCGACTGATACCTGGCATTACGCTGTTTATCTGTACCTTCCCCGGAAGGGTTAATGAATTCGTAGTCTATCTTCTTCCCTGAAGCTATCCTGAATTCATCAAGCATCTCTCTTACCGACCTCTTAAGTCGTTTCAGTGGAATGGGTATATCCCCGTCGAGATAGACCTGCACGAAGAAATCATTCTTCAGATGCGATAAAATATTTCTTGTCGGTTCAGAAAGAGTATACCTTTTGTCCTGTGTAAGATCCAACCTCACCCTTAACAAAGATCCAGCAACAGCAATTAATACTATAGCTGCCACTGATATAATAAACTGTATCCAGCTCTTTAACCTTATATTGCTATTATCTTCTTTCCCAGACATTTCTAACTCCTTTTCTTCCATTTACGAGACACAAGGACCAGTCTTGTGGCTTCATTAAAAACAGCCGCCACAGCAAAGAAATAAATTGCATCCCTCACATCCAGAACACCCCTGCTGATTGATTTATAATGTTCATTTATTCCCAGTCCTATTACCATCTCATCCACTTTCCTAAGTCCGGGAAGGTATGCAAATGAGTCAAAACCTGCGTACATGATGAAACAGATCAGTACAGCAAGGATAAATGCTACAACCTGGTTATCTGTCAGTGAAGAGGCAAATATACCTGCCGATGCATAGACAGAAGCAAGGAAGAACAACCCTATAAATGCACCCAGCGTACCACCCTTATCCAGATTCCCCGGAGTGGCCCCCATGTAATAAACCGAGATATAATAGATTATACCTGGCAATAGTGACAGTAGTACAAGGCAAACGGCTGCAAGAAATTTTCCGTATATAAGTTCCCGTTCGGTAATGGGTCTTGAATAAATCAGTTCAATGGTCCCCAGCCTTCTCTCCTCTGCAATCATACGCATAGTAACTGCCGGAACAAGAAATAAAAATAACCATGGAGAAAGGAAAAATAAAGTATTCAGGCTGGCATAATTGTTATCAAAAATATTCCACTCTCCCGGGAATACCCACATAAACAAGCTGTTTACCAGCAAGAATACAATTATCACTATGTAGCCTGTAAGGCTGCTGAAAAAACCGCTTATCTCCTTTCTGAATATTGCAAACATATACCAGTTTATTATTTTCTCAAATACAGTTTCTTACTCCGGTCATGGTGCATGAACCACCGTTCCCCTCCGGCCTGCAGTGGGTGCAACATGTTCTGAAGATTCATTATTTCCGGTACTGTCATTACTAAATGATACAGTTACATTATCACCAGGTAAAATTACCGCATTTTTTATATCTGTAATAGTTACTCCCTTATAATAAAAATCAATAATCTGTTTATAGCTGTATCCCTGCCGGGCCATAGTCATAGCTCCTTCCTGGCACAGCCCGACTCCGTGACCGTAGCCCTTTCCTTTCAAAAGCAGTGAATCTTTTTCAGGGTAAACAGAAAAATAAGTTGAACGCAGTTTCATTGCATCCCTTACACTTCTCAAAGGCATTTTAAATGAAGTTGTTATGTAATCGGATGCACGCTCTTCCTGTTTAAAGGCAAAAACATTGGCATCACCTGTTTTTCCATTATATCCCGCTCTTTGCAGCATAGCCTCCCAGTCTTTCAGGCTGACTTTCTTTGTCCATGATGCATTCCTTGAAGAGTGGCAAAAGGGATCCTTTACCTGCACCAGGTAGGGTTCAGCCTTCAACCATGCATCTTCTGAGGAACTTGTCTCGCCCCCGCAGTTGGAATGAAATGCAGCTACTATAAGTGAACTGTCCTGTCCTATTATTACCAGGCCCCTTGTCTGAGATACAGCCATTTTTATGTCGGGATTCCCAGTAAGACCATTAAAAGCCTGACAATGAGTGTTATCACACAAATTATAACCATCAGCAATATGTTTATTAAAATTTCTGAAGAGATATGTCCTTGCAAGTATGGCCTGTGTCTTGAAATACTCCGGATTCTTAGCTGTCCCTCCTTCCGTCTCAACCACACCACAAATATAACTTTCTATCTTACAGTTGTTAACCAGTATAAGGGAAGACATGTCGGAATAACATGATAAACTACCGGTATAGAAATTATATCCCAGTCCGGTTCCCGGAACTCTGAGTGAAAAAACATCATTGCCTGTTGCTCCTGTGAAAATCACCGAATCACACACAAAGCCCTGGACATCTTTAATTTTTACAGCAAGTTTTCCATCAAACCTTGTAATAATTACCGGTATATTAATACTTAAGGGAATACCCTCACTGTTTCCTGCGGTTTTAATAACATATCTCCCGTTTCTTACGGTAAAAACAGTTGTACGTGGCATATTATCAGCGAATAGCCGTATTTTAACCTGTGCCTGCGAAAGAAATGTAACCAGGGAAAGCAGAATCACTATAAGGGTATTTTTTACAGACATTCAGAATAATTCAATTAAAAAGGATGTGAAAGTATCATTTTTCCCCACTTCCCTAACATCAACAATTAATACCTGCCGGTACGATAATCAACAAGTTCTTCCACCATCTGCCGTGATATCCTCTCCGAAGCACCTGCCGGACCCAATTTTGCCTTTAATTGTTCATAATCGGCAAGTATCCTTTCTCTCTTCTCTCCTCCCGGCAGAACAGCCTTCAGCTCACGCAGCAGGTTCTTGCCTGTCAGATCATATTGCACAAGTTCTTTTACAACCTCCTCATCCATAATAAGGTTTACAAGAGAAATATATTTTACCTTTATCACCATCCACCCAATTATCATCGACAGAAAATCGCCTTTATAGCACACTACCTGTGGTGCACCATGAAGCGCAGCTTCAAGAGTGGCTGTCCCAGAAGTAACAAGAGCGGCATCGCAGATATATAATATCTCGTATGTTTTTTCCTTTATAAGATTAACGGGCAAATCGCCGATAATATTCCTGTAAACATCATCCGGTATATTCCTTACTCCTGCAAGAATGAACTGATATCCCGGGAAGGAACTCATGATTGTAAGCATAACAGGAAGGACATATTCAATTTCATGCCGGCGACTACCTGCCAGTAATGCAATAACGGGTCTTCGATCCAGTCCAAGTCTCTCCTTCATCTCATTGCGTGACGGGAAGGAAGATAGTCTTTTTTCAGTTGCATCCACAAGGGGATTCCCCGAATACTCAACTTCAATACCATGTTTTGCATAAAATCCGACTTCGAAGGGGAAGATAATAAACATCCTGTCAATAAAAGCCTTTATCTTTTTCACTCTTTTTTCATTCCAGGCCCAGAGCTTCGGTGAGATATAATAGAAAGTCCTGTATCCCTCCTTGTGTGCAAATTCAGCTATCCTGAGATTAAAACCCGGGTAGTCTATAAAAATCACAACATCGGGATTAAATTCTTTTATCTGATTCTTGCACAAGGTGATATTCTCCCTTATTGTTCCCAGGTTCTTCAGGACAGCAACAAAACCCATAAAGGCAGTGGCTTTATAATGTTTAAGCAGTTTTGCTCCAGCATCTTCCATAAGGTCACCTCCCCAGCATCGTATTTCTGCATCCGGATCAGCTTTAAACAAGCCTCTCACAAGATTAGATCCGTGCAGATCCCCGGATTGTTCACCAGCAATAATGAAATACCTCATAACAGAAACTTTATGGCAAAAACAAGTATTGCCCAAACAATTGTGGATGCTAGGACACCCCTGGCAGCCCTGAGCATGTCGAAACGGTTAAATACAAGGAATATAACCACGTTGGGAAATACACAAAGACTTATTGCATGGGTCACTATTCCTGAAGTATAAATACGGTGAATATAATCACCGGCAGATCGGCCATGCGCCGATACAGAAAAAATTACAAGTGCTATTACGAATGGCAGCAGGAATCCGCTTAGAAGGCCAGATAACTGCTTATCATACTTTTCGCGAAATTTCATTTTTGAATTGTGCTTTTAAATCCTGTATATACCAGTGTGCTGTCATATCGACTGAAACAGGAACAACAGATACATAGTTATTTGCTATGGCCCATTCATCCGTATCAGTAGCTTCCGGCTCATGATTATTATAAAAGCCTGTAAGCCAGTAATAAGTCTTACCCATAGGATCCTTGCGCTTTTCAAACTCTTCTTTCCAGTTCCCCTTTGCCTGCCTGCATATTCTAATGCCCTTAATATCCTTTTTATCAGAAGCAGGTATATTTACATTAAGACAAATACCCTTAGGCAAAGGCTGTATTGCAAGCCTCTTCATCACAAGTCTGATGTATTTTTTACATGCAGAAAAATCTGCTGCGGGCGAAAAATTATTTAGAGAGAAACCCACTGAACCAATACCATAAAGACACCCTTCTATGGCTGCCGCCATAGTACCGGAATATAAAACGCTGACGGAGGAATTTGAACCATGATTTATACCCGAGACAACCCAGTCGGGAGATCGTTCAAGAAGCTGGTTAATAGCAAGTTTAACACTGTCGGTGGGAGTCCCGTTACATGCATAGATCCTGTGCCTTTCATTCTCCTCCAGTATCTTGACCCTTAGTGGCGTTTTAACGGTAAGCGCCTGCGACATACCCGACATGCTCTCTGTAGTGGAAATGAGCACGACCTTACCAAATTCTTCCATAACACCCAGAAGTGTTCTTAAGCCGGCAGCATACAAACCATCATCATTAGTCAGAAGGATTAGCCTGTCATCATTCTCTACAACCATAAAACCTGTTTTTTGAGATACAAATATAGATAAATAAAAGAGACTCATATAATGCCTTGTGAACATAAAACAAAGATGAAACCTGTATTTCCTGAAAATTCTCCACAAATAAATCAGGGTGTTTCCGATGTATCCTGTAAAACAGGGAACAGTTATTTCCCTGTGTTCTTTTTACGATTCCATAATCCTTAAAATATGCTAAAAAACCTTACTTTTGCAGTCTTATTGATTTAATTTTTTTAGCAAGAACCTGATATGAAGATTTCATACAACTGGATTAAGGATTATCTGAAAATAGATCTCGAACCTTCAAAGGTAGCCGGCATGCTTACAGCAATAGGGCTTGAAATAGAAGGGATGGAAGAATGGGTATCTGTAAAAGGTGGTCTTGAAGGTGTAGTTATCGGGGAGGTACTTACATGTGGGAAACATCCCGGTGCAGATAAACTCTCAGTTACAACCGTTGATATCGGCGCCCCGGAACCGCTCTGTATAGTATGCGGGGCTCCTAACGTGGCCGCCGGACAGAAGGTACCTGTTGCAACAGTTGGCACTGTTGTCTTTAAAGGAGATGAGAGTCTTGAGATAAAGAAATCGAAGATCAGGGGTGAGATATCGGAAGGGATGATATGTGCTGAAGACGAACTGGGCCTGGGTAACTCACACGAAGGGATCATGGTTCTTGATAAGGATGCAAAACCGGGAACGCCTGCAAAAGAATACTTTAAAATAGAGAAAGACTACGTTTTTGAAATAGGACTGACACCCAACAGGATCGACAGCGGATCTCATTTTGGAGTCGCCCGCGACCTGGCTGCTTATCTGAATGTTAATGAAGGAATAACAAACCTGGCCACACTGCCTTCGGTTGAAGACTTTAAACCCGACCGGACTGATAATACTTATGAAATCATTGTTGAGAACAGGACCGACTGTCCCCGATATACAGGTCTGACAATCAGTGGCATTACTATAGGTGAATCACCGAAATGGCTGAAAAATAAGCTCAGGGCTGTGGGATTGAATCCCATAAATAACATTGTAGATATAACGAACTTTGTGCAATATGAAGTGGGGCAACCCCTTCACTCTTTCGATGCAGACAAGATAGACGGTAAAAAGGTCATTATTAAAAACTTGCCAGCAAAAAGCACTTTTGTAACTCTTGATGAGGTAGAAAGAAAGCTTTCAGACAGGGATCTGATGATTTGCAATGAAAAAGAAGGGATGTGTATCGCAGGTGTATTTGGTGGAATAAAATCAGGGATATCTGATTCGACAAAGAACATTTTTCTTGAGAGTGCATACTTTAATCCTGTATCAATAAGGAAAACATCTAAAAGACACTCACTAAAGACAGATGCAGCTTTCAGATTCGAAAGGGGTGCCGATCCGAACATGGCTCCATGGGCACTTAAACGGGCGGCAATGCTGATCAGGGAACTCGCCGGAGGAGAGATTTCTTCTGATATTACGGATGTATACCCGGAACCTGTTACAGAAGTTGAAATTGATGTAAGCTACGGGAATATTACAAGGCTCATCGGAAAAGAAATTGAAAAGAAAACAATACATAAGATACTGGAACTGCTTGATATAGTTCTTCTGAATGAAACAGAGGAAGGGATGAGCCTCCAAATACCAACATACAGGGTTGACGTTAGCAGGGAAGCGGATGTTATTGAGGAGATATTACGCATTTACGGGTATAATAATGTCGAAATAGCGGAACACGTAAACTCAACATTATCATACCAGGAAAAACCAAACAGAGAGAAAATAGTGAATATCATCTCGGACATGCTTTCTGCAAATGGTTTTGCTGAGATAATGTGCAATTCACTCAACCCGTCCTCGTTCTATGAGAATAATGACGATTTCGACAGCAAAAGCCTTGTTCTTCTTGCCAATCCGCTCAGCTCCGACCTTAATGCGATGAGGCAGTCGCTGCTTTACGGAGGTCTCAGTTCTGTTGTATGGAATATTAACAGGCAGAATTTCGATCTGAAACTATATGAGTTCGGACACAGCTATTTTGTTAATAACCAGGGCAGTGGGCATCCTTCGGTTGAAGATTATTCAGAGAAGGCATCTCTCTCCGTTTTTTTAACAGGCAATACTCACCCGCAAAGCTGGAACAGTAAAACAAATCCGACTGATTTCTTTAACATGAAATCAATTGTTGAAATGGTTTTTACGCGTCTCGGACTTAAATGTGAATCATTATCAAGTGGTGAAAGTAACAAGAAATATTTTGCCGAATCACTTACTTACATTCTCAATGGAAAGGTCATTGCTGAAACCGGGCGTATTTCCAAAGCTTACCTTAACAAATTCGATATAAGCCAGGAAGTCTATTATGCCGACATAGACTGGGATCTTCTTATTAAAACAATAAGGAAAACCTCCGTTTCATTCAGCGAATTGCCAAAATATCCTTCAGTCAGACGCGACCTGGCATTATTGATAGACAGAAGCGTAAAATTTGGACAGGTAAGGGATATAGCTTTCCATACTGAAAAAAATATCCTCAGGGATGTTAATTTGTTTGATGTATATGAAAGCGACAACCTGGGCACAAATAAAAAGTCATATGCTGTAAGCTTTATATTACGCGACGAACATAAAACACTAACAGACAAAAACATAGACAGGATAATGGGCAACCTTATCAGGGCGTATGAAAATGAACTCAATGCCCGCATAAGATAGAATAATGGGGACAAACAGGATAGAGCTTTTAAAAGGAGACATAACAACAATTGATACCGATGCTGTTGTTAATGCAGCCAACAGCTCTCTGCTTGGCGGGGGTGGTGTAGACGGAGCAATACACAGGGCAGCCGGTCCGGGTCTGCTGGATGAATGCCGTAAGCTTAACGGTTGCCCCACAGGTGAGGCAAAGATGACCGGGGGACATAAACTCAAAGCACGTTATGTAATACATACGGTAGGACCTGTTTGGCACGGAGGTCAAAAGAATGAGCCCGTTCTTCTCTCCTCCTGTTACAGGAAAAGCCTTGAGCTGGCCAGGACCAATAATCTTAAAACAATAGCTTTTCCCGCAATTTCCACCGGTGTATACAGGTTTCCAAAAGAAAGAGCCGCATCCATCGCGATAAAAGAGACTGTCAAATTTCTTGAACAGAATGAGGTTCCTGAAAAGGTTATATTTATAGTGTTTGATGATGAAAATTTAGAAATTTACAGGAAGCTGATTGAAAGATGACATCCGTATTAAAAAAGATAGGGGACTATATCTCCCTGGTGAAATTCAGCCATACGGTATTTGCAATGCCTTTTGCAATTATCGGCTATACAATAGCTCTGGTACAGACAAATTCCGTTTTCAACCTGAAGCTGCTCCTGCTGATAATTCTGTGTATGGTATTTGCCAGGAATGCGGCAATGGGTTTTAACCGGATTGCTGACAGGAAAATAGATGCAATTAATCCCAGGACCAAAAACAGGGAGCTGCCGGCGGGTAAAATAAATACCGGGTCGGCCATTCTGTTTGTTATTATAAATGCTGCACTTTTTATTTGTACAACAGCCTTTATTAACAGGCTTACCCTTTACCTTTCACCCGTTGCCCTTTTGGTTATTCTTGGTTATAGTCTGACTAAACGGTTTACTGTACTGTGTCATTTCATCCTCGGGCTGGGCCTTAGCCTTGCACCTATCGGAGCTTATATATCAGTTACCGGACATTTTAATATTATCCCGCTGATTTTTTCATTTATTGTCATCACATGGGTTAGTGGTTTTGATATAATATATGCCTTGCAGGATGATGAATTTGACAAATCGAACAAACTATATTCAATACCTTCTTCTGCAGGACGCAGGAAGGCCCTGGGAATATCTGTCCTTGTGCATGCCATAACAGTAATAATGGTTATCACAGCCGGGTTATTACTTAATGGAGGTATCCTGTACTGGACAGGTTCTGTTATATTTACCTCACTGCTGATCTACCAGCACAGTATTGTCAGCCATGATGATATAAGCAGGGTAAATCTTGCCTTTGGAACGACAAATGGCATAGCGAGCATTGTCTTTGCAATTTTTATCATTCTAGGCCTGTTACTCAAATAAAAATAAATATAGTATATTACAGCCGGGTAACCAGTTGCCAGATTTATAATTATCATTTCACGTAAAAACCAATGACTGCATGGAGGAACTAGTTATTAAAGAGGTTCTTGAAAAAAAGGACCTGAAGGAATTCATATACCTTCCTGAGAAAGTCCATAAGGATGAACCGGACTGGCTTCCTCCAATCTATATGGATGAGTGGGAATTATTCGACAGGAAGAAGAACAAATCTTTTCAGTATGCTGATGCTGTCCTTTTCCTGGCTTACAGGGGAAAGAAACCTGTTGGAAGGATAATGGGTATCATTAATAACAGGTATAACAAGCTCAATAATGAGAACCATGGAAGGTTCTGTTTCATGGAGTGTTATAACGACAGGAAGGTCTTCCACAAGCTCCTTGAACGTGTTGAAAACTGGGCCAGGGAAAAAGGAATGGATAAAATTGTCGGACCGCTTGGTTTCTCCGATAAAGACCCGCAGGGTTTCCAGATTGAAGGTTTTGAGTACCCCCTTTTTATGACGGCAGCCAATAATTCGCAATATATGCCAGAGCTGATAGACGATGAAGGGTATACAAAAAAAGTGGATCTTGTCAATTATCTCGGAAAGATACCGGAAAATTTACCTCCAGTTTATGAGAAGGTTCTTTCAAAGATGGAGAATAACGGCGGTTACGAGATAATAGAATTCAATTCAAAAAAAGATATTAAACCCTATATCCTTGATGTCCTTGAACTAATGAACGAGACCTTTTCAGAAATATATGGTTTTGTTCCGCTTAATGACAAGGAGAAAGCTGACCTGGCAGCCCGCTACCTGCCCATACTCGATCCTAAATTCATAAAGGTATCGAGAGCTAACGGAGAGTTAACAGGATTCATTATAGGCATGCCTGATCTGAGCAAGGGTATTAAAGATGCAAAGGGAAGACTCTTCCCGTTTGGCATTCTCAAAATACTCAGGGAATCAAAACGTTCGAAAAAATTGCTTATGCTCCTTGGCGGAATAAAAAAAGAATACAGGGGAAAAGGTATAGATGTACTTATGGGTGTTAAACTACTTCAGTCATGTATAAAACACAGGATGGATTCCATCGACAGTCATCTTGTACTTGAGGATAATACCCGTATGAGAAACGAATATGAAAGAATTGGTTGCCAGGTTGTTAAAAGATACAGGATATACCAGAAGGACCTCTAGCGATAATATATGAGGCCTGAACAATGTTTTCGCCTGTTTGTAACCGGCAGAACAGAACGATACTATTTTCTCAAAAAATACAATTTTATCCCGAAGGCGAAGCCGGGGTATCCCCCGATCATTTAAACAATGTCGTCAATATAAATAGTCTTTCCGGGATACATCATGGAACCACTCCGTGGTTCATTGTATGACCATGTGTTGGCTATCAATGGTGAAATCGCTCCGCGATTTTTCGATGATAACTACATTCCATAAATAATTGGCCAAAATTCATTATTTTCATACTATTAAGTTATACCAATAGCATG
>DATFLA010000212.1:0-4589 GCA_035268305.1 Bacteroidales bacterium
CCCAGACATTAAAATATGCTGAAGTGCTTGAAGGATCGGTGAGACAAACAGGTGTTCATGCCTGTGGAATCATTATAGGAAAAGACTCTCTCGATAACTATATTCCTCTCTGTACTGCCAAGGATACTGATCTCTATGCAACCCAGTATGATGGCAGTCATGTAGAATCTGTGGGTCTCCTCAAGATGGATTTCCTTGGCCTTAAGACATTATCCATCATAAAGGATGCTGTTGATAATATCAAAAAATCGAGGGGTATTGATATCGATATCGATAATCTTCCCCTTGATGACAAGAAGACATTTGAACTCTTCACCAACGGTGAGACAACAGGGATATTCCAGTTTGAATCCTCCGGGATGAAAAGATATCTTCGTGAACTGGAACCAAACAGGCTGGAGGATCTTATTGCCATGAATGCCCTCTACAGGCCGGGCCCGATGGAATATATCCCCAAGTTCATCCACAGGAAACACGGACAGGAAGAAATAGACTATCCACTGCCTGTTATGGAAAAATACCTCGATGATACCTACGGGATCACCGTATACCAGGAACAGGTAATGCTTCTTTCACAAGAGCTGGCAGGCTTCTCTAAAGGAGAAGCCGATTCACTGAGGAAGGCAATGGGAAAAAAGAAACGGTCTATCATGGATACGATGAAAGTCAAATTCCTTGAAGGCTGTGAAAAGAAAGGTCACGATGAAAAGATAGTCAATAAGATATGGTCCGACTGGGAAGCATTTGCCCAGTATGCTTTCAATAAATCACATTCCACATGTTATGCCCTTGTTGCTTTCCAGACTGGATACCTTAAAGCTAACTACCCGGCCGAGTATATGGCAGCAGTCCTTAGTCGTAACATTAACGACATAAAGAAGATAACCACCTTCATGGATGAGACCCGCAGGATGGGCATGGAGGTACTTGGCCCCGATGTCAACGAGAGTTTTGTAAAATTCACTGTTAACAAGGACGGGAATATCAGGTTTGGTCTCGGAGCTATAAAAGGCGTTGGTGAAAGTGCAGTGCTTCAGCTTATTGAAGAAAGAGAAGAAAATGGCGCGTACTCAGATATCTACGACCTTGTGGAAAGGGTAAACCTGAACGCCCTTAATAAGAAAACCCTCGAAGCAATGGCTGTTGCCGGTGCTTTCGACCGTTTTACAGATATCTCAAGAGCACAGTACTTTGCCCTCGATACCAGAGGAGTAAGTTTTATAGAAAGCCTGATAAAATATGGAAATAATGCCAAGGCTGTCATAAACAGCACACAGCAGTCGCTGTTCGGTGATACCGGCGGCTTTGAAATGGTCAGACCTGAACCTGCCAGGTGTCCCGACTGGCCTAAACTGGAAAAACTAAACAGGGAAAAAGAAGTAATAGGGATTTATCTCTCATCGCATCCTCTTGATGATTTCAGGCTGGAGATAAATAACTTTGCCACGGCAACACTGGCAGATCTGCAAAACTTAAGGGAATACCTCGACAGTGATGTTACGGTTGCAGGTATGGTGACAGATACAAGAAACGGGATAAGTAAAAACGGAAAGCCTTATGGCATATTTACTCTCCAGGACTATACCGACACATTCAGGTTCATGTTGTTCGACAAGGATTTCGTTGAAAACAGCAAGTTCCTTTTTACAGGATATTACCTTCTTATAAAGGGGAGAGTGCAAAAAAGAAAATACAGGGAAGACGAGATAGAGTTCAGGATCAAAACAATAAACCTGCTATCGAGTGTAAAGGATGAACTTATAAAAACAGTTACAATAAAGGTTGATCCAGGTAATATAAGCTCCGAACTTATTAATGACCTGAGGGAACTGGTTAATAAAAACAAAGGCGACACAGAGCTAAAATTTCTTTTTCTCGATACCGAGGACAAGATATCATTACCTATGTTCTCAAGGACCTTAAGAATAAGGCTCAATAATGATCTTGTTGACTATCTTGAAGATCATCCCTGGTTAGAATATAAAGTTAATTAGCTATCTTTGCAGCTGAAAAAATTGATAACATAACAAAATATATTTATTATGGCATTAGAGGTAAATGACGGCAACTTTGAAGATATGGTGGTTAAATCAGATAAACCGGTTATTGTTGATTTCTGGGCAGAATGGTGCGGACCATGCAGAATGATTGCCCCCATAGTGGAAGAGATCGCTGATGAGTATGGTGAAAAGGTACTTGTTACCAAATGTGATGTTGACAGTAACCCTGGTGTGGCCGCCAGGTATGGTATCAGAAATATACCTACGGTACTTTTCTTCAAGGATGGAAAGATAGCCGACAAACAGGTGGGTGCAGTACCAAAGATCAACTTTATTAATAAGCTCACCCCTCTTCTCTGATAATACTGATATTTTCATATGGCCGTCAGTTTTGACTGCACGGCCTTTTTTTAATTAATCCGATGAGAGTTTGTGTTTTTGCATCATCAAGCAGCCTTGTCAACAGTGAATATGGCCAGTCAGCTTCTGTCCTGGGAGGCCTGCTAGCTAAGGAAAATATTGAGGTCGTTTACGGCGGCGGCGGAATAGGACTGATGGGTAAACTGGCTGATTCAGTTATAGAGAACGGAGGTACTATAACAGGTGTAATTCCCTCTTTCATGAAAGATGAAGGCTGGGACCATCCAAAGGTTAAGAAGATGATCATTACCTCCGACATGGGAGAAAGAAAGAAGACTATGTTCTCACTGGCCGATGGAATAATAGCCTTGCCCGGTGGAGTCGGCACCCTGGAGGAACTTACTGAAGCCATGACACTTAAACAACTTGGCCTCTTCAAAGGTCCTATAGTGATATTGAATACCGGTGCATTCTATAACTCTTTAATTGATTTTCTTGGACAAATGATAACAGGCCATTTTCTCAGGTTCGAACACAAAGGCATGTGGGAAGTAGCCGGAACACCGGAGGATGTTTTACATTACCTCAGGCAGGAAGATGAATGGCTGACCGACCCGCGCAGCATAGCCAGGATCTGATCTCAGGGTATCCTTGTGCCCATGAAAAGGATATCATCAGTCTGCCCGAGATCACCTTTCCATTCGAGTATCGCTTTTTCAAGTACTTCCTTCTGTTCAGAAACGGGAAGATCCCATATTCGTGAAAGCAGTTTCTTGACATTAACTGTTTTATACTTCTTGCCATCCGCCGATCCGAACTGATCAGCATAACCGTCTGAGCACATATACAGCATATCGCCATGCTGAATATCAATTATATTATTTGTAAATGTCCTTTTGTCTTCCATAGTACTCATTCCAATGGGGAACCTGTCTCCCTTATGTACAATAACCTCCCCTTTCCTTACTACATAAAGGGGATTATATGCCCCGGCAAACTCAACCGTAATGTTTTTAAGGTTAATGGCTATCAGGGCAATATCCATTCCATCGTTGACGGCCTTCTCGTGTCGTTGCATTAGAGACTTCATAACTTCCACGTTTAGCTGGTCGAGTATTGCGGAAGGACGTGTAAGACCATATTCCCTTACTATCTTGTTAAGAGAGTTATGGCCTATTATAGACATAAAAGCTCCCGGAACACCATGGCCCGTACAGTCGGCTGCTGCAAGAAAATGCCAGTCACCGTTACCGTACATCCAGTAGAAATCACCGCTTACAATGTCCTTGGGCATAAACAATACAAAAGTATCTTCAAAGGTATCTTCCCTTGGCAGCATGGCACCCTGTATACGCTCTGCATATCGTATGCTAGCCGTTATATCCCTGTTTTTTTCCTCTATCTCCCTGCTCTTCTGAACAACTTCCGCAGTACGTTCCTTAACCTTCTGTTCCAGTACGATCTTCTCTTTCTTCAGGTTCTGCTCTCTAATATTTATATATGTTACCACGAATATCATGGCAGCTACTGCCACGATAAGTAT
The DNA here is from genome assembly GCA_035268305.1 of Bacteroidales bacterium. GTDB lineage: Bacteria > Bacteroidota > Bacteroidia > Bacteroidales > VadinHA17 > LD21. Next base: position 3,904 of record DATFLA010000212.1, read on the forward strand.
GAACCACCATGTAAAATAAAAAGGAGGTTTTATTATGAAGTGAAAAGAGACAGGTGTACTGTTCCATACTCCCTGGCTGTTGCAGGCTATAACCATAAAGGTATACTTACCGGGAGGAAGAGCAGAATAGATTGCTCTTGTCTGGTCTGTTACAGGCCGCCATCCTTCATCCGCTCCCTCAAGCCTCACCTTGTATCGCACAACATCCGGGTTATTGAGACAGATAGTGTAATAATCGAAAAGGACAGACCTCTCATTATAGTTAAGTCTCATCCCCGGAACCATTTTCCTGGGCTGATAATTTACTCTCATATCCAGTATATGGGTATTGGGCTCCATCAACGCTGTAGATGCCTCAGCAGGATTAAACCTTATGGCACCGTCAGCAGTACCAAACCAAATAAGTCCGGCCGGTGTCTCAAAAACGGAATTTGGCCTCGTCTCAATACCCGTGAACCCATTCTTTTTTGTGTATGAGAATATCCTGTTTTTGTCGGGAAAATACCTGTTCAGACCTATGTTGGTGCCTATATATATACTGCTGTCACGGCCTACGGCAACAAGATTTATATTATCTGAAAGAAGGCCGTCATTCCTTGTCAGTGTTGCCTCAACCGAGTCATTTCTGAATTTTAGCAGCCCTTCTCCCGTGCCTATCCACAGGGCACCGCTATAATCCATAACCA
>DATFLA010000213.1:0-2688 GCA_035268305.1 Bacteroidales bacterium
GAGGAATAATTGCATATACTTTTTTCCTTCACATCAGGTTCTTTGATAATATTGAAATGATCAGGAACCTTTCCCCCGGAGAAATTAATGATTTAAAAATGCAGTTGGGGTCAGATGCTCTTGCAGTGCTTGTATTAGCTGTGGGGTCATCACTCTTTTTCTCAATAAGGAAATCTAAAAAAGCGGGATTAAAGATATGGACACCTGTTTCCAGGCGTCTCCTTTCAAGCCTCATGATACCTCTGGTTACCGGGGGTATTCTTATAATTATTTTCTTTTTCAAGGGGTACTGGCAATTGATTATACCTTCAATGCTTGTTTTTTATGGACTGGCTCTTGTCAGCGCGGGAAAATTCACTTACAGTGAAGTATTTTATCTTGGTATCGCAGAAATACTAACGGGTATTGCCGCAACAGTTATACCGGGCTATGGCATCCTGCTCTGGTGTTTTGGTTTCGGGATACTTCATGTTATTTATGGTATTGCCATGTACAGAAAATACAAGTGATGAGACTTCCTATTTCAAATCTGAACAAGCTTTTTGAGAACAGGGTACGCCTTGGAATTATGTCGGTGCTGATGGTCAATAAATCGTATGATTTCAACAGCCTTAAGGAAACACTTGCTGTGACGGACGGTAATCTTGCAAGTCATCTTAAAGCTTTGGAGGAAAACGGCCTTATCATTGTTAGCAAACAATTTATCGGCAAAAAGCCCAACACCAGATATTCTATCACTGAAGAAGGCAGGATATCTTTTGGTCAGCATTTGAAGGCTCTTGAAGAAATAATTAAATCGCAATAGATTATTTTGCGGGTAAACTATATGACTTTCAAAAAAATCAGACCTGTTTGAGAAAGAGTTCCGGGATCGGATTGATTTTTTTACTATTTTTCGCCCCTGAAATTTTAATGACTGAAGAATGTCACTGGGGAAAAAGTCGTTGTTACTTGTAATTCTAATTCTGGTCGCTGATCAGGCGCTTAAAATATGGGTTAAAACACACTTGCAAATCGGGCAGGAGGTTCATCTCTTCGGAAAATGGGGAATGCTCCATTTCATCGAAAATAATGGTATGGCTTTCGGAATGGAAATGGGAGGTCGTTTTGGCAAGCCGATCCTTAGTATCTTCAGGATAATCGCGATCTTTGGTATTGGCTGGTTTCTTCATTCCCTTATAGTGAAAAAAGCAAGCACAGGGCTTGTTATTGCTGTAAGCGCCATACTGGCGGGAGCTATAGGGAACCTGATTGACAGTGCTTTTTACGGGATGATATTCTCTGACAGCTTCAATCACCTGGCAGTTTTATTTCCCCGGGGAGGAGGTTATTCATCATTTCTTCACGGCAAGGTTGTAGACATGTTCTATTTTCCGATAATAGACACACGCTGGCCATCATGGTCGCCAATAAATGCGGGAGAATCATTAATATTTTTCAGGCCAGTGTTTAATATAGCCGATTCGGCTATTACCTGCGGAGTAATATCGATAGTCCTGTTCCAGAAAAAAATGTTCAGGGGTTTATCCTGATCATTATACCGGTAGTTTTCTCACCGAGGATCTTCACAGCAACTGCTTACACAGCTTAAAACGGTTCTAAGATTTTCATGCTTCAGAAAATACCATGTATTTTTCCCTTCCCTCTTTGAGACCAGTACCCCCTTGTCCTTAAGTATACCAAGATGGTGCGAAGCAGTGGATTGCTCAATGCCAAGCTGTGTATGTATTTCTGTAACAGTCCTTTTTTCACCATCCTCAAGGAAACCAACAATAGAAATCCGGATAGGATGTGCTATGGCTTTAAGCATACTTGCTACTTTCTCAAGATTATCCGGATTCAATTCTTTAAATTCCATTATTAAAATATTAGTTATGCAAATATATATAAATATGTTGATATGCTAAAAATCACCTTTTATAAGACCAGGGTATACTGATAAATTATGTACTCCTCTTAAATTCAGTAACAGAGAAGATTTTCGCAAATTATTTCATCTCTTTTAAGATAGCGACTAAGCACATATCTGTATCTTTTTTTTTAAAAACAGTTCCTTCTGTTAAACAAATAGCAATAAAAAGCGATTTTACTATCTTTGACTGAAATTTTAGACTATGTCTGCCCTTGACAGGATAAAAGAACCGGTTTCTCAGGAAATGGCTGAATTTGAAGCTTATTTCAGTAAAACCATGCAAAGCGATATCCCTCTTCTGAAAATAATACTTAACTATATTTTCCGGAGAAAGGGTAAACAGATGCGGCCTTTACTTGTATTCCTGACAGCCGCACTTAACGGGAAAACTTCTGAATCAGCCTTCGTTGCTGCGACCTTTATAGAACTGCTTCATACAGCCTCACTTGTACATGATGATGTGGTTGACGACGCCAATGAGAGGCGCGGGGCTCTTTCCATCAACGCATTATGGAATTCCAAAATAGCAGTTCTTGTTGGTGATTACCTCTTATCAAAAGGCATGCTTATCAGTGTTGAAAAAAACAGGTTCGACATGCTTGAAATTGTTTCTGATGCAGTTAAATCCATGAGTGAGGGAGAGCTTCTCCAGCTTCAGAAAGCAAGGAAAATGAACATCAAAGAGGAAGATTATTTCAAGATTATTATAAGTAAAACAGCCGCTTTGCTTTCTGCCTGTACAGCCTGCGGGGCCAGGTCCGTTACTGAAGATATTG
>DATFLA010000214.1:0-5211 GCA_035268305.1 Bacteroidales bacterium
TCCACCGAGAAAGCCAAAAGCAGAACCAGTTACAGAAGCAGCAAATTAAAAACAATAATTAAAGGATAATAAAGTGTTGAAGACATTTCCAGTGGGTGGTGTCCATCCCTCCGAGAACAAGCTGACAGCCGACAAAGCAATCATTAAACTGCCGGTACCACAAAGTGTAGCCATACCTGTCTCACAACATATAGGTGCGCCCGCTGAAGTCATTGTAAGTAAAGGCGATAGTGTGAAAACAGGTCAGGTTATTGCGACAGGTAAAGGCTTTGTCTCATCCAATATACATTCATCAGTTTCAGGCAAGGTAAGCAAGATCGATAATATTATCGACTCAACAGGATACCGAAGGCTGGCAGTCTTTATTGACGTTGAAGGAGATGAATGGACAGATACAATAGACAGGGACCAGAAAATTATAAAAGATATAAAGCCTTCACCGGAGGAGATTGTTAAGAAATGTCTTGATGCCGGCATAGTAGGACTTGGAGGAGCAACTTTCCCGTCACATGTAAAATTGTCAATACCACCCGGAAAAAAATGCAACATACTTATAATTAACGGCGTTGAGTGTGAACCATATCTTACTTCCGATCACAGGCTGATGCTTGAGCATGGAGAAGAAGTCCTTGTCGGTATCTCCGTTCTTATGAAGGCCCTTGGTGTTGATAAAGCCATGATAGGAATAGAGAACAACAAGCCCGATGCTATTGCGCATCTTACAAGTCTTGCCGAAGGATTCAAAGGCATTTCAGTACACCCTCTTAAAGTAAAATATCCCCAGGGCGCTGAGAAGCAGCTCATAAAAGCACTTACAGGTCGTGAGGTACCTTCGGGCAGGCTGCCTGTGGATGTTGGTGCCGTGGTACATAATGTGGGAACAGCATTTGCTGTTTATGAAGCCATACAAAAGAACAAACCCCTTTTTGAAAGGGTCGTGACAGTCACGGGAAAATCTCTGAGCAATCCGGGAAATTTCATGGTAAGGACCGGTACGCCGGTAAAGGATCTCATTGAGGCTGCCGGAGGAATGCCCGATGATACCGGTAAGATCATAAGCGGAGGGCCAATGATGGGCAAAGCTATAAACAGCGTTGATGTTCCCGTTGTAAAAGGTACATCAGGGATAATACTGTTCCCTTCTGAAGAATCAGAACGACCGGCATACGGACCGTGCATAAGATGCGGAAAATGCCTGACGGCATGTCCAATGAACCTTGAACCCTATTTACTTATGACATTGTCGGAGAAAAGCCTCTTCGAGAGAGCGGAAAATGAACAGATCACAGATTGCATGGAATGTGGCTCCTGCAGTTTTACCTGCCCGGCAAAAAGACCCTTACTCGATTATATCAGGCTGGGTAAATCGACTGTTATTAAGATGGTAAGGGAGCGTAATATTAAATAAAAGTTATATAAAACATATATGAGTAAACTTCTTAATATTTCACCATCTCCGCACACACAGAGCACTGAGACAACGAAAAAGCTTATGTACGGAGTGGTTGTGGCACTGATGCCGGCATTTATCACCTCTGTGCTGTATTTTGGCGTCGGTGCTGTAATAGTAACAGTAACGTCGGTTGTCTCGTGCCTTGTGTTCGAATATCTCATACAGCGCTATATTCTCAGGAAACCTATGTCCATAACAGATGGTTCCGCCCTTGTGACCGGTATCCTGCTTGCCTTTAACCTGCCATCAAATATCCCTGTATACATTATAATCATCGGAAGCCTTGTAGCAATAGGCATAGCAAAAATGACATTCGGAGGACTGGGTAATAACCCTTTCAACCCAGCACTGGTGGGCAGGGTATTCATGCTTATCTCCTTTCCTGTACAGATGACTTCATGGCCTGTTCCGGAGGGTTTCAGCACAGGATACACCGATGCTGTGACAGGAGCAACACCACTGGCTATAATAAAGGAGGGACTAAAAAACGGAGATTCAATCTCCCAGCTAATGGAAAAAATACCTACAACATTCCATATGTTCATTGGAAAAATGGGCGGATCCATGGGAGAAGTTGCGGCATTTGCGCTACTCCTTGGTTTTGCGTACCTGCTCTATAAGAAAATAATAACCTGGCATATTCCTGTTTCCATCCTCGGAACAGTAGCCATCTTTACAACAATACTGTGGCTGATCAATCCTGAGAAGAATGCAAATCCACTCTTCCATGTCCTTGCAGGAGGAGTATTACTTGGAGCAATATACATGGCTACCGATTATGTAACATCGCCAATGAATCCCAAAGCAATGATTATATACGGAATAGGAATCGGCTTTCTTACTGTAATAATAAGGGTTTACGGAGCTTACCCTGAAGGTGTTTCCTTTGCCATTCTGATAATGAATGCTTTTGTACCACTAATGAATGCATATATTAAACCACGGAGATTCGGAGAGGAGGTAGCAAATGGCTAAGACTGAATCGACATTCAAAAACATGGTGCTGGCGCTAACCCTTATAGCACTTGTAGCAGCAACATGCCTGGGCTTTGTATATGAAATGACAAAGAAACCCATTGAACTTTCTAACCTGAAAAAGAAGCTTGATGCCATAAAACTTGTGGTGCCTTCGTTTACCAACGACCCTAATGGTGATATGTTCAAACTTCCTACCGGCCAGGGCGACAGCCTTGAGGTTTACCCTGCAAAAAATGGCGATTCGGTGGTCGGGTACGCCGTTAACACCTACTCCGATAAAGGTTTCGCAGGCAGGATCAGCCTGATGGCAGGATTCAAACCCGACGGTTCATTAATCAATATCATGGTTCTTGAACAGAAAGAGACCCCCGGGCTGGGCACAAAAATGACTGAACCGAAATTTAAGGATCAGTTTAACGGGAAAGACCCTTCACAGTTTAAACTGAAAGTTAAGAAAGACGGCGGGCAGGTTGATGCAATAACAGCTGCCACTATCAGCTCAAGGGCGTTCTGCGACGCAGTACAGAGAGCATACAACACATTAGAGAAAGGAGGTTTATAATGAATCAGCTACAAAATTTCACAAAGGGATTCATAAAGGAAAATCCAATCCTGGTTCTTGTACTGGGTACCTGTCCTACCCTTGCAACTACATCATCATCGCTGAACGGCATAGGTATGGGAATTGCCACAACTTTTGTTCTAGTAGGATCAAATGTCGTGGTTTCTCTCCTGGCAGGCATTATTCCTGATAAGGTGAGAATACCGGCTTTTGTTGTTATAATAGCCTCCTTCGTTACCATAGTCGACCTTCTAATGCAGGCTTATGTTCCTGGTCTGTATGTCAAACTGGGAATCTTCATACCTCTTATTGTTGTCAACTGCATAGTACTTGGGAGAGCTGAAGCATTTGCAAGCAAGAACACCGTATTCTCTTCCCTCATCGACGGACTCGGTATGGGACTGGGCTTCACAATGGCTCTTGGTATACTCGGAGCCATACGCGAAATACTTGGAAGCGGTGCTCTCTTCGGATATAAATTTATCAAAGGTGACGGCATACTTGTCTTCATACTGGCACCGGGAGCATTTATTGCACTGGGATACCTTATCGCTATCGTTAACAGAATAAGAAAAGTTAAATAACAGTTGCCATGGAATATATTCTGATCATAATATCTGCAATTTTTATTAATAATGTTGTACTCGCTCAGTTCCTTGGTATATGTCCTTTCCTTGGCGTATCAAACAAGGTAAGTACAGCCATAGGAATGTCTGGTGCGGTAACCTTCGTTATGGTGATGGCCACAATGGTGACATACCTGATACAGACTTATGTACTGAATAAGCTGGGTATCGCCTTTATGCAGACAATCACTTTCATCCTTGTGATAGCTGCTCTTGTACAGATGGTTGAAATTATATTAAAGAAAGTAAGTCAGCCTTTATACCAGGCCCTTGGGATCTTTCTGCCGCTTATAACAACCAACTGTGCAGTACTTGGAGTCGCAATTCTTGTTTTCAAAAAGAATTACAATCTTATAGAAGGTGTTATCTATGCTGCCGCAACAGCTGTGGGATTCGGCCTTGCACTTGTTATTCTTGCAGGCATAAGAGAACAACTCGATCTTGCAGATGTTCCAAAGGGGATGAAAGGTGTTCCTATTTCGCTTGTGATAGCAGGAATCCTGGCTCTCGCTTTTATGGGATTTACCGGTATTGTTAAATAGCAAATACTAATGCCCGATTATTACAAAATTCTTGAACTTCCACCTGACCCGTCTGTAGAAGATATAAAAAAAGCATACAGGAGACTGGCTCGTCTGTACCATCCTGATATTAACCACTCGCCGGATGCAAAAGACCGGTTTATCCTGATCACTGAAGCCTATGATTTTCTACTGTCAAGTCATGAAAAAATAAAATCCGAAAACGATTCATTTGATAAGGTGATGGAAGATTGGCGGAAATACCGTCGCGATATGACCAGGAGACGTGCCTCCGCCTATGCCCGGTCTTCATATAAAAATTTCAGGAAAAGTGATATATACAGAACAACAAAAATATTCAACAGGACAACAACAATCTTTAGCTTTGCCATCTCTTTCATGGTAATACTATATACTGTTTTCGGTTACCTTTTCAGAATTAAACACCCGGTACCAGGGCTGGATAAGCCTTCCGTTTTCGCTTTCATAACACTTCTTATTATAGGGCTTGTTTTTCTTGCCGTTTCATTTATTCATATGAGGGCATACCAGGAATCCAACAGGAAAAAGCACAAATAATGCATCAGTACCGGAGATTATTGATATATTTCCGCAACTAAACCCTGTTATGACAAAACTGGCGAAAGAGCTATCCCTGTACGGACTTATAATGGTAGCAATAGGCTCCTGTATAGGTTCCGGTATTTTCGTTACACCCTCTGAGATTGCAGGTACCATACCTTCTCCTTTCCCAATAATACTTGTCTGGGCTCTTGGCGGTCTTATAACTCTTACTGGAGCACTTACCTTTGGTGAACTCGGAGCCCTGTTCCCAAGGGCAGGTGGAATATATGTATTTCTTACCGAAGCTTATGGCGGATGGCTCGGATTCCTTTATGGCTGGGCCTACCTCCTTATAATAACATCAGGATCAATAGCAGTTCTTGCGCTCGCTTTTTCCTATTATCTCAGCTTTTTAATACCTCTTGGCAGTTCAGGCAAGATAATTACAAGCATAATTGTTATTATATTGCTGACCACCCTGAACGTGCTCAGGGCAAAATTCGGGGA
>DATFLA010000215.1:0-4642 GCA_035268305.1 Bacteroidales bacterium
CCTGTCCAGAAACAACAGGTTAAGATGTTGGGGCATGATTATTTTTCATTTGATGTTTATAATTACAGGGGACAGAAGCTAAGGGACAAACTTGAGTCATTTCTAAAAACAGGTAAAGTATCTTCATTGCTTTTCTCCAATCCCAACAATCCTTCATGGGTCTGTTTCACAGAGGAGGAGCTGGCAATAATAGGCGAACTTTCGGAGAAATATGATGTTATCGTTATAGAGGATTTGGCTTATTTTGGTATGGATTTCAGAAAAGACTATATGGTACCCAGTAATCCTCCTTTTCAACCGACTGTGGCAAGGTATACCGATAACTATATAATTCTTATTTCAAGTTCCAAGATCTTCAGCTATGCCGGCCAGCGAATCGGCATAATGGCAATATCAGATTCGCTCTTTGAAAGGTCCTATCCCGATCTTTTAAGGTATTATTCTACTGATAAGTTTGGACATTCATGTATCTTTGGGGCACTTTACGGACTGTCAGCGGGTGTTGCGCACTCGGTGCAGTACGGTTTCGCGGCTCTGCTTAAGGCAATTAACGACGGGAAATATAATTTTCGTGATGATGTGATCGAATACGGTAAGAAAGCACACGAGATGAAAAAAATGTTCTTGTCAAACAATTTTAACATAGTTTATGATATGGATCTTAATGATCCGATAGCGGATGGCTTCTATTTTACAATATCCTATCCGGGCATGACTGGTGTGAATTTACTAGAAGAGCTTCTCAGGTATGGGATAAGCTCTATATCACTCGATATATCCGGTAGTGAAAGACATGAAGGACTGAGGGCATGTGTTTCGATGGTATCCCGCGATCAGTTTCCTGATCTGCAGTCGCGTCTGAAGAAATTCTCAGAAGATCATCCGTTATAGATTAATATTAAAAACACATAAAAATGGCAAAAGTTAAAGGTAGTATTGTTGTCGACGTCGAGAGGTGTAAAGGTTGTGAGATATGTATGGTTTCGTGTCCTGTCGATACCATAGCTATGGCTACGGAGGTAAATGGAAAAGGATACAACTATGCATACCCTGCAAATCCTGATACATGCACCGGATGCGCGAATTGTGCATTGGTATGTCCCGATGGAGTTATAACAGTTTATAAAACAAAAATCTAGTTATTCAATGGAAAAAGAACTAAGATTGATGAAGGGTAACGAAGCGGTAGCTGAAGCTGCTATCCGGGCCGGAGTAGACGGTTATTTCGGATACCCAATAACACCTCAGACAGAGGTAATCGAATATCTTATGGAGGCCAGACCCTATGAGACAACCGGTATGGTTGTGCTTCAGGCAGAGAGTGAAGTTGCATCAATAAACATGGTTTATGGTGCCGCAGGGTGTGGTAAAAAAGTGATGACATCATCATCATCACCAGGAATTAGTCTTATGCAGGAAGGTATCTCATATATTGCAGGCGCTGAACTGCCATGTCTTATTGTTAATGTTGTGAGGGGTGGTCCAGGTCTTGGAACCATACAACCGTCACAATCGGATTATTTCCAATCGACAAAGGGAGGGGGGCATGGCGACTATCACCTGATAGTCCTGGCACCTGCTTCGGTACAGGAGATGGCTGATTTTGTCGATCTCAGCTTTGAACTGGCCTTCAGGTACAGGAATCCTGTTATGATGCTCTCCGACGGAGCAATAGGGCAGATGATGGAGAAAGTATACCTTAGTCCTTTTAAGGAACGCTCAAAAACAGTTCCGGAATGGGCAACTACGGGAAAACCACCAACACGTGAAAGAAATATAATTACATCACTCGATCTTGATCCGGCAAGACAGGAAGTCTTTAACCAGAAGCTGAGAGACAAGTATGAAGAGATTAAAGAGAAAGAGGTTCGCTTCGAGGAATTTCAATGCGATGATGCCGAGTATCTCTTTGTAGCTTATGGTACAAGTGCCAGAGTTTGTCAGAAATCAGTTCAGCTGGCGAGGGAGCAGGGCATTAAGGCCGGATTGTTAAGGCCGATAACTCTTTTCCCCTTCCCGGAAAAAAGAATCAGGGAACTGGCAGACAGTGTTAAAGGAATGCTTTCCGTTGAGATGAGCAACGGCCAGATGGTTGAAGATGTAATGCTCGCCGTAAACGGAAAGGTCCCGGTCTATCACTTTGGAAGGATGGGCGGAATAGTGACAACACCTGAAGAGGTTGTTGATTCTCTTAAATCAAAATTCATAGGAGGTTAAGATATGGCAGTAGTAACTGGAATAAAAGGAATAATAAAACCGGAAAACCTGGTATACCAGAAAACCAGGCTGATGACAGAGAATATACTGTCATACTGTCCGGGATGTGGACATGGAACGGCCCACAGGATACTGGCTGAACTGATTGATGAGGAAGGATTACAATCAGATGCCATAGGAGTGTCACCGGTGGGATGCTCCGTTTTCCTGTATAATTTTATTGATATTGACTGGCAGGAAGCTGCTCACGGACGAGCCCCGGCTGTGGCAACTGGGATAAAACGTCTTTTCCCTGAGAAGTTTGTCTTTACATACCAGGGCGACGGTGATCTTGCTGCCATAGGAACAGCTGAGACCATACATGCATGTAACAGGGGTGAGAATATTCTTATCATCTTCGTTAACAATGGTATTTATGGTATGACCGGAGGACAGATGGCCCCGACAACCCTGCCCGGGATGAGATCATCCACTTCACCTTTCGGCCGTGATGTCAGCATTATGGGTAATCCTCTTAAGATGGCAGATATTGTTGCCACTCTTCCCGGATCATATTATGTTACACGACAGAGCGTTCATACCCCTGCAAATGTAAGAAAGGCTAAGAAAGCTATAAAAAAAGCTATAGACTACCAGAAACTCAAGAAAGGGACCTGTCTCGTTGAGATAGTATCCAACTGCCCTTCAGGCTGGAAGATGACTCCCGTTGAATCAAATAAATGGATGGCGGAGAACATGTTTCCGTTTTATCCCCTGGGAGACCTTAAAACTCCTGAAGAATAGTATTTTATAAATGAATAAAGAAATCAGATAATATGACTGAAGAAATTGTTATAGCCGGTTTTGGAGGACAGGGTGTCCTTTCCATGGGTAAGATAATGGCATATTCAGGTGTGATGCAGGATATGGAGGTAAGCTGGATGCCTTCATACGGTCCGGAAATGAGGGGAGGTACTGCCAATGTAATTGTAATTATTAGTACAGAAAGAATAAGCTCTCCTATTATAAAGAGCTTTGATACTGCCATCATCCTTAACCAGCAGTCACTCGATAAATTTGAGAGTGCCGTTAAGCCGGGAGGTATACTTATCTACGACGGGAATGGGATAACAAGGCATCCTGAAAGAAAAGATATCTCCATTTACAGGGTGGATGCAGCCGAAGAAGCTTCCAAAATGAACAATCCAAAAATATTCAACACAATAGTGCTTGGCGGCTTTCTTAAGGTCAAGCCACTTATCAGGTTGGAGAATGTTGTTAAGGGATTGAAGAAGTCGCTGCCGGAAAGGTATCATAACCTTATCCCTTTAAATGAAAAAGCACTTCTCCGGGGAGAGGAGATAGTAAAAGAGTTGCACAGGGCTTAACCGGCCAGCCATGGCCTAAGACCGGGGAAACGCAGAACTGACATAGTTTTATTTTTCATAAAAATGCATGTCTGCTATGTATTTCCATACCTCTGGCGCAAGGAAATATGACATGTTTTTCCCTTCACTGATTCCCTTCCTGATAAAGGTTCCTGATATTTGCATTGTAGGAGCCTTTGTCATACGTATATCTGCTTCCTTTAGCAACAGTTCAAGTTCCGGAGTAACATTCTTTGTGCGGGTAATACGCGGGTAAACATATACAGGGTATTTCCTTACAAGATTTTCTGCATTTTTCCATTTGTTCAGGGTAAGAAGGTTATCCTCACCCATCACAAGACAAAACAGGTGCGACGGATATTTTTCTTCAAGGTAGGCTAGAGTGTCAATTGTGTAGGAGGGAATGGGCATCATGAATTCAATGTCGGAGGCCTTAAGCCTGTCATTATCACCAATAGCAAGTTGTGTCATATAAAGACGATGTCGATCAGCCAGGAGTGTTTCTTTCTTCTTGAGAGGATTATGAGGACTTACAATAAACCATACCTGGTCGAGGTCTGTGAACTCCGTCATATAGCCTGCAATAGCCAGGTGACCTATATGAACAGGGTTAAAAGATCCGAAATATAATCCTACCCTTGCCATCTTGTTATTCTGTTGCTGTATTCAGGAACGAGGATACTGTCTTCAGGGCAGTTTCCATTGCCAGTTCAAGATCGTCATTTATAATTATACAGTCAAAACGGCCTGCAACAGCAAGCTCTTCTTCTGCCTTGGCAATCCTCATCCTGACTTTTTCATCGCTGTCTGTCCCCCTTCTTAAAAGCCTGCTTTCAAGCTCTTCAACTGATGGCGGCATGATGAAAACCGATATTGCCCTGCTGCCAAATATTTTTTTCAGGTTAAGACCTCCCTGTACGTCAACATCGAAAAGAACATGGTTTCCTTGCGACCATATTCTTTCCAGTTCACTTTTAAGCGTTCCGTAAAAAAGATCATCATAGACCTCCTGCCATTCCACAAATTCATCGTTTTCTATTCTTCTCCTGAACTCTTCA
>DATFLA010000216.1:0-2977 GCA_035268305.1 Bacteroidales bacterium
ATAATCGGGAAGCAAGGGAATTTTTCCACCACCCCCCGGGGCATCAACGACATATGTTGGTACAGCATAGCCACTTGTGAAACCTCTAAGCCCTTTTATTATCTCCAGTCCCTTTTTAACAGTAGTCCTGAAATGCCCCGATCCGGGTATAAGGTCGCATTGATACAGGTAATAAGGTCTTACCCTTATTTTTAACAACCTGTGCATCAGTTCTTTCATAACCGGTACATTATCGTTGATGCCTTTCAGCAATACGGTCTGACTGCCAAGAGGGAAACCTCCATCAGCCAGTCTGTTGCAGGCTTTCGAACAGTCATCAGTTATTTCTTCAGGATGTGAAAAGTGAAGACTGAGAAACAGGGGATGATATTTCCTTAGTATGTTTACCAGGTTATCTGTAATACGCATGGGGAGTACAGCAGGAACACGTGTTCCAATCCTGATTATTTCAACATGGTCTATCTTTCTTATATTGGAAAGTATGTAGTCAAGCACTTCATCTGAAAGAGTAAGAGGATCACCACCGCTTATGAGGACATCTCTTACTTCCTTATGTGAAGCAATGTAACCGAAAGCTTTTTCATAATCCTGCCTGTTTAGTTTGTCGAGTCTTCCCACGGAATGGGATCTTGTACAATACCTGCAGTAGTTTGAACATACCTGGGTAACAGTAAAAAGAACCCTGTCAGGATACCTGTGTACAATACCCTTCACAGGTGAAAAAGACTTCTCATGTAAAGGATCTGATTGCTCACCTGCCGTCTCTATCAGCTCTTCGACCACCGGTATTACATTCCAGCGCAGAGGATGAGAGGGTTTTGTTTTATAGATCAGTGAAGCAAAATAAGGAGTAATCCTCATTGGAAGTCTGCCTTTGAGGTTATTAATAGCCATTACCTCCTTATCGGTAAGCTTCATGATCTTTTTCAGATCTTCAATGCCTGTAACAGCATTCCTTAATTGCCATTTCCAATCATTCCAGGATTCTGTAGTTGCTTGAGGGAAGTAACGGTTCATAAATTCCGTACTTCGGTTGCTAACTAACTTGTTTGGGACTGCGTTTTGCGAAAATATCATGGTTTTCGCGCCAGGTTCTTCATCGGAAGAACAACCCACGAGGCGACTTTCACCGAGGAAGGTCGTAGCCTCATTCTTGTCAGCATTCATGACAGATGATGAATTATTTCACCTTTTCTTTTTTAATTGTTACCTTTTTTATTACGGTTTTTTCTAAAATTATTTAGGCACGAATGTAAATAATCTATAAATACATTGAATCATTCGACCGCCATAAATATTAACTGATTTTTAATTTTATTAACACGGACCTTTATATAATCATAGTATTTAGTTTAATTAATTGTAATACAATCTTATATAAACAAATTACATAAACTGGCAATTAGTTGTTTTATTGTACTCTAAAGCCAAATAATTTTTCGACCGCATATTTTTTTTTCATAAAGAGGACCTCAGGAGCTTAATTTTCTTCCTAAAATCAGGTACAGGCATGTTTACTATAAAAAAATCAGTTTGTAGCTTTGTGATCAGTAATGACAGGAACGGCTTTATTCTTTGTAAATAATTTTGGTTTAAAATGTTACGGTGGATCTGTCTCTGTAAATTTTTTCATTTATATTTGTGCATTTCGGGGCATGGGGTATGATTTTTTTGTATAACATTATTTCTTCGAACAGTTAAATGATTAATAACAGGACCTTTATTCTTCATTTCCGGGAAACCGTTTTTTAGTACAAATCATATCCCTCATGAAAAACATCCAGTTATCCGACAGGCACAGGAAAATGGTCAGGTCACTATTTTCCGATATTTCAGAAGCTGTTTCAGGTTCTGAGCAGGACTTTACAGAGGGAAGACTGGGAAGGGCCATTCTCCTTCTTTCTATTCCTGCCGTATTAGAAATGGTTATGGAGTCTGTGTTTGCAATTGTGGATATTTTTTTTGTTTCAAGGCTGGGTGCTGACTCTGTGGCGACAGTTGGTATCACAGAATCTGTGATGACAATAATTTATGCCATATCAATCGGATTGGGAACTGCCACCACATCACTTGTATCAAGAAGGATAGGGGAGAAAAAATCAGAAGAAGCTTCAAATACAGCCTTCCAGGCCATTCTTATCGGACTGTCAGCTAGTATATTGATAGGATTTCCGGGCGCTTTATACAGCAGGAATCTGCTTTCTCTTATGGGGGCTACCGATGTGATGGTTAATCAGTTGTCGGGATATGCCACACT
Organism: Bacteroidales bacterium; assembly: GCA_035268305.1. GTDB lineage: Bacteria > Bacteroidota > Bacteroidia > Bacteroidales > VadinHA17 > LD21. The sequence continues at coordinate 2,258 of DATFLA010000216.1, forward strand.
AATGCTGGGAGGTAACATAGTAATAATGATGTTGTTCATTATCAATGCTATTTTCAGGAGTGCAGGTGATGCTGCCATTGCAATGAAGATGCTATGGCTCGGAAATATCATTAATATTATACTTGACCCCTGCCTTATTTTCGGACTTGGGTTTTTCCCTGAAATGGGAGTCACAGGAGCAGCACTGGCTACCGTTATAGGACGTGGTACCGCGGTATTAGTCCAGTTTTACCTTCTATTTTTCGGGGGTAAAAGAGTTCAGCTTAAACTGCGGACAATGTACATCAATGTTAAGGTTATGCTTCGCCTTCTTAAACTCTCAACAGGAACTATCGGTCAGAACTTAATAGGAACAACAAGCTGGGTAGGACTGTTCAGGATAGTATCGATATTCGGTAGTGCTGTTATTGCCGGTTATACAATAGCACTCAGAATAATAGGTTTTACTCTTATGCCATCGTGGGGAATAAGTAATGCAGCTTCAACACTCGTGGGACAAAACCTGGGTGCCGGTAAACCGGAAAGAGCAGAACGTTCTGTATGGGTAACGGGTTGGGTAAACATGATGATGCTGGGTATAATAGGACTTGTACTGATCCTTGCGCCCAAGTTTTTTATTGGGGTGTTTATATCCGATGAAGATGTTATAAGAGCGGGTGCTACGGGGCTTATGATAATTAGTATCGGGTATATAGCATACGGACTCGGGATGGTTATTGT
>DATFLA010000217.1:0-3151 GCA_035268305.1 Bacteroidales bacterium
GGACAGTATCCTGCTCCGGTGGAGCCGGGAATAAAGTCACCAGTGCTGCCGGGCCGGGCAACAGCAAGGTAACAGCTCCGCCTGAGAAACTGATTAACATGGTTACCCCTGAGATAAATGCTAAATATAAGCTGTATGACAATTTTAATGTTGTACTTTCCATTGAGCAGGATAATGCACAACCTGATTCAGTTAGCGTATATTTCGACGGCAGGCTCCTGAAAGTAATAAAATCAGCACCATGGGAGTGTCCTGTCTCTGATTCTGTAATTGTAAAGACAGGAAGAAAAGCTATTAAGGCTGTAGCTTACAGACAGGGGAAACAGCAGAATACAGTAACAAGGTTTATTACGGTATTATCAGATATTGCCCCGAAAATGTATGGTTACAGGGTTGTACATACATATCCGCACGACAGAGATGCTTTTACGCAGGGTCTTGTTTATGATGACGGTTATTTATATGAAGGCACAGGGCAGGAGTCAGGATCGAGCCTGCGGAAGGTCGATCTGACAACAGGCAAGGTGCTTATGCAGCATAATCTCGAGGCTTCTCTGTTCGGAGAGGGCATATCAATACTCGGAAACAGGATATACGAGGTTACATGGCAGAACAAGGTAGGGTTTGTTTACAGGAAATCGGATTTTGAATTAATTAATAAGATATACTACGGCACGGAAGGCTGGGGACTGACCACAATAGGCAACAGGCTTGTTATGAGTGACGGAAGTAATGTACTGTACTTTTATGAACCAGAAATGTTTACGGTTGTTTCCCGTATTGAGGTTTATGACAACAGGGAGAAGGTTGATTCCTTAAATGAGCTTGAGTATATTAACGGGGAGATATGGGCCAATATATGGATGTCGGACCTGATAGCCCGTATTGATCCTACCACAGGGGAAGTGATATCTTATGTAAATATGAAGGGACTTCTTCCCGAAGCCGACAGGCAACCAGATACAGATGTGCTTAACGGCATAGCCTATGATAAAAAAGGCAACAGGATTTTTGTGACCGGTAAAAGGTGGCCAAAGCTATTCGAGATAAAGGTTACCGAATAAGCGGAGTGCCGTAAACGATATTTAAAGCATCAGGGATAAGATCAAAATCTGCAGGAGTATTACCGAGAGACTCTCCGTCGGCTTCAAGGTATAGAGGTGATGGTGATGTTACCCTAACAGTTTTGCATTTATACCCATCTATCCTCGGATGTGTTAGGATGGTGCCATTGTAAAGTATCTTCAGTTTCCTGATTATCTCCAGCTTGCCGATATCCTTTATTATAGTAACATCCAGCAACCCGTCATCAGGAAGGGCCCTCGGTGTTTGTCTCATTCCACCTCCGCAGTATTTCCCGTTACCAATATTCACTGAAAAAATTACTGTTTTAATCGTCTCATCATCGATTGTTAACTCTGCAGGTGTATTCTTATAAGCCAGCAGGCTGGTAAGCAGGTTATACAGGTATATCAGTTTGCCGCCTTTCCCGTGTTCCTTCTGAAAGTTGGTCTTATTGACAACCACTGCCTCAAACCCCATTCCGGCAATATTTATAAAATATCTCGTCTTTTGTTCATTTTCGTCATAATAATGCATCCTGCCTATATCGTGCTTCATCGTTTTCTTCTCGGCTATGATCTTAATGGCATTTTCATAATCAGGCGTGATACCGAACATTTTTCCCCAGTCGTTACCTGTCCCGACCGGTATTGAAGCTAGGGTAATATCTGTGGCAGGACATACATTATTAAGGAAGATGCCATTGACAACCTCATTTAGAGTGCCGTCGCCACCTACAGCAACAAGGTTCCTGTATCCTTCAGCTATACCTTCTTTGGCGTAGCTTATTGCATGGCCTTTACTTTCTGTTATTCTATGGGCAAAGCTTATTTTTGCATCATGAAGCAGAGATGATATTTTTCCCCAATCCCTTCCTCCGTTACCATTGCCTGCATTGGGGTTTACTATAACAAGCCATTCCGGGCCTTTTTTCATTTGATCCATCTGACATTTTGATAAGTGGATGAACAAAGATGGAAATAAAATGGAAAATTCCTTGAAAAATTATACTTCAATTTATGATTATACGTTTATCCTGACAGGTACCGGAAAAGGGTGAGGAAAGATGATATATATCCGTTCTTTACCCTTTCTTTTTTAATTGATTAACAGCTAAGAGTTAACAAATGTATGTTAATAAGATGTTGAAAACCACAAAAAAAATGTTTACAATTACGTCTTTTACTCCCGGCGGTACAAGATCATAAGTAGTAAATTTGAAACTCAAAATTAACCATAATAATAATAGTGAAGAGATGGGAAGGATTATATCAATTGCGAATCAGAAAGGTGGGGTGGGGAAGACTACAACAGCAATAAACCTTGCCGCCAGCCTGGCTGCACTTGAGAAGAAGGTTCTTATTGTTGATGCCGATCCGCAGGCCAATGCGACTTCAGGTATCGGTTTGGATATAAGGCAGATCAGGAACACCATATACGACTGTCTGATAGACGGTCAGGAACCTTCTGAAGCAATGATGAAGTGCAATGTTGATAATATGCTGATCCTTCCATCGAATATCGACCTTGTAGGCGCTGAGATAGAGATGCTGGAGCGTCCTGAAAGGGAGAGAATACTTAAAACGGTGCTTGAGAAGATACGTAATGATTTTGATTATATTCTTATTGATTGTTCTCCGTCGCTTGGGCTTCTTACCGTGAATGCACTTACAGCATCCGATTCGGTAATAATACCTGTGCAGTGCGAATATTTTGCACTTGAAGGACTGGGTAAGCTGCTTAATACCATTAAGATCATTCAGAATAATCTGAATCCGGCACTTGAAATAGAAGGATTCCTGCTGACTATGTATGATTCAAGGTTAAGACTTTCAAACCAGGTGGCAGAGGAGGTTAATAAACATTTCCAGCAAATGGTTTTCAAGACAATTATACAGCGTAATGTTAAACTGTCGGAGGCGCCAAGCTTCGGTCAGCCTGCTATCCTGTATGATGCTGACTCAAGAGGTACTGTCAATTATCTGAACCTGGCTACGGAACTGATAGAAAAGCAGGAAGAGAAAGTGGAACAGTAATTTTAGGAACAAAGAAAGTACAGAAATAATAATGAATATGACTAAGAAAAATG
>DATFLA010000218.1:0-2490 GCA_035268305.1 Bacteroidales bacterium
ACATGAACACACTTTACAGCCGATGTTTCGAGCACGCAATCAGTAGAACACTTGTCGCACTGAACACATTTTGACGGATCAATCTGCCATATTGTTTTTCCCGCTGCATTGCGGGTTGACAGATCAAGGGCAAGAACTCCCATACCTACTCCTATACCAAGCCGTACACCTTTATTGATGAATTCCCTTCTTTTTATTTTTTTCCTGTTGTCCATCGTGATACAGATTACTTGTCTTTTTTCCTAAATATAACTATTTGATTATATGCATCCAAGACATATATACGCCCGTCATTACCTGCTGCAATATCCTTAATCAGGTTGTTATTCCCCAGTTGAAAGTCAGTATTACCCTTAAAACTGCCTGCACCGGCTACGAGGCATACAAAAGTACCTGTGGGATCAAAGACCTTTATTTTATCAATACCCTTTTCATATGTAACAAAATTGCCATTGGGCAACAATGCAATATGAGCAGGATTACAGCAACCCGTAAAGCCTCCGTTTTCAAAAGACGCTTTACCCCATTCAGACTGCATATAGCCTGAAGTAGTATAGTTTTCAATCTGCAACCTGCCGGGATTTACTGCCCAGAGGTCGTTAAAAGACCCGAAAGCAATATCGAAATACATGCTTGGTATAACGAATCCCGGATTACCTGTGATACTGTCTTTTGCTCCTATAACTTGTTCCAGCTTTCCATCTGTTGAATACTTAAGTATCCTTTTGCTCACTGCATCAGCCAGGTAGACAAACGATCCGTTTACTGCAACAGAAGTTATATATCCTCGGGGGTTGTAAGGTTTCATCTCCTGCTCTTTCAATCCACGGAAGCTGTAAACTGACACAGAAGGTCCCTGTCCGACATATATACCTTTTTCTCCTATAGCTATACAGGTTGCCCTGTTATCAACAGGGAAACTACTGCTCACGGATCCGGAAGTATCAAACACTGTTATCGTTTTATTACCACAAGTATATATATAGCCGTCTTCACCAACGGCTATCCCGGTCAGTCCATTCAGTCCGGTCTCAACGGTGCCTGATTGAAAATAATCCACCAGCGATGTATCTATCTTTTTAAGGTCAGTATAGTCATCTCCGCAGCAGGTTGATTTGGTAAATGAAGCAGAGCCATGGATAAGATCCCTGGCAATCATGTAGACTGTCAGCAAAAGAAGTGCAACTGCGAAACCAATTATTATCTTCTGTTTCATTTTATCACTGGTTAGCTTTGAGATTTACACAAACCATTTTCTTTGAGTCACGCATTACAAGGTATCCGTCAGCCAGTGCCAGAGGTCCCCATGCGTCCTGCCCGTTAATAACCTTCGCCTTATCAAGAACCTCAAATCCTGAAGTGCTGTACCTGGCAATTGTCAGTTCACCATCATCACTGAGAATGAAGAATTTATTATCTGCCACAATATAAGGTCCAAGACCGTATCGTTCGTCCTTACTGCTGGTCCATAGTACTTTCCGGAAGTCGGAAGGAGAGCAACAGACAAACTGGTTTCGAGATGCTCCAGCATCTTTAGGTTGAATATCAAAAACAACCTCATCATTGTAAATAGGTGTTTGCTGTTCTGAAGCTACTCCCTGCCCTGGTTTATAAAGTTGCAGAATCCTTGCAGAAAATCTTTCACCGTCACCGCTTATCTGGAATAAGGCACTACCTGCACCATATCCAGCAGTGACAAATATCTTATTTTGTCCTACATAAAGAGGAGACGGAGCTATAACAGCAGGACTGAATTCAGATGTTTTCCATAGTAGTTTTCCACGGTCTCTTTTTTCAGCTGAAACACCTACCAGACCACCCAAGGCATCATAAACATACATTTTTTTGCCTGCCACCGTCATGGGAATAACAGATGAGTGTGACATTTTAAGGCTATCAGGGTTAGGTGTTTGCCATACCACATTTCCCGTAGCGCAGTCCACCCCCATCATCAGGGCAGTGCCTCCGGGAGCAATAACTGCTACATTATCCTCTATAAAGGGACACTGACCAGTATACCACAATGGAATAGTACTTTTATATTCTCTTGCAAGATCAATGCCCCATAGCAACTTCCCGCTGATGGCATCACAGCACATAACCTGTCCATGAGGACCTATCGTCACCACATATTTATCATTTACTGCAGGAATTGTTCTTGACATGCCGTGATTTCGTTTCACATTGACTAAATACCATCTCTTCCAGAGCTCCGTTCCTTCTACTAGAGAATAACATTTTAGAGCATCAGCCTTTCTGCGTTCGTCATAATCGAGAACGTATACCCTGCCATTATATATGGCCGCCGCTGCATGACCCTCGCCAAGGTCTTTTTCCCAGAGTATCTTTGGACCGGTGTCGGGCCATTTGTCAATCAGCTTTATCTTCTCCCTGTAGATATTATCATGGTCTGCGCCCCTGAAATTAGGCCATTTCCCAGTAAGAGAAGAAGTATAAAGGGAATCATACATTGAAAAATTCTCTCCTATT